>JAHEEO010000173.1 GCA_024640665.1 Rhodospirillales bacterium
GCACCAGGAAACTCAATGCAAGCATTTTTACAGTGGGGTGATCGTCTACGAAGTCGCCAATTGCTTTGGCTGAAAACATCATGACGAGCACTGCTACAACAATCGCAATGACCATGACCATTACGTGTTCTGCCATGCCTACCGCTGTAATGACGGAATCTAGCGAAAATACGATATCGATGAGCCCAATCTGCAAAACAATTGAAACAAACCCCGCCTGGGCGGACTTGACGCTATGGGCGTGCTCTCCTTCGAGCGCTGTATGAATTTCCAGTGTTGCTTTGGCGATCAAGAATAATCCACCGCCGATCAAGATGAGATCTCGGCCTGAGATATCAACGTCGAAAACCGTCAACAGCACCGCCTCGAGCCGCATGATCCACGTGATCAACAGCAGCAACAGAATGCGCGTGCCCATCGCCAGTCCCAGCCCGATAATGCGCCCGCGTTGGCGCTGCGCCTCCGGCAGTCGACCGACGAGGATACTGATAAAAACGATGTTGTCGATGCCGAGAACGATCTCGAGCAACGTCAAGGTCGTGAGCGCGGCCCACGCTTCGGGGGAGGTTATCCATTCCATCGGCGCAATCTACGCGCTGACGCTAGTTCAACACAAGCGCGTTGCTGAACAGGACTCCATGGACTGGGCAGGCGCATCGCAAGAAATGCTGCACCTGCAGACGTTTCACTGCGGGGACTAGGGAGACAGAGTCTCCAAACGCTGCAGCAGCATATTCGGCGCGATATATCCGCCGATGACTTCGCCATTAGCCGCGATTACAGAGGGCGTGCCAGTAACGCCGATTTGATGCCCCAAATCCCAATGCTCGGCAACGGGATTGTCGGTGCATTGCTCATCCGGCAATTCGCCGCCGAGCTTTGCGTTCGTGAGCGCCGAATTTCGTTCTGCCTCGCCGATACACCAAACCTTTTCGGCTTTGGCCCACGAATCAGTATTGGGGCCGGTACGCGGATAGAACAAATAATGGACTTCGATGCCGAGATTGTTGACTTGCTCAATCTCGCGATGGAACTGCCGGCAATAACCGCAATCGATATCGGTAAATATCGTGATGGTATGTTTGGATTCGCCGTTTGCCGGCGCAAAAATCATCATCTCGTTGGCTGGCACGGCTGCGAGCATATCTACGCGCGATGCCGAACGGGTTTCCTCGGTCAGATTGCGGCTCGATTCCAAATCGTACAACTCGCCTTGAAACAAATACCGACCGTCGTCGGTAATGTAAGCGATGCGCGAACCCGCTTTAATTTGATAAACGCCGGACAATGGCGATTCCGTGATGTCTTCAGCGTTTACGTTTTTAAGTTTGGCCGCCAACTCTTCGCGAGTGGGCTGGGCGGCAACGGAACCGGTAACTGACGCAGCTGCGAAGCCGGCGAGCAAAGCAATGGCTGAACTAATTTTGACTGTCGTGTTCACGGCGACTCCTAGGTCGTGGCGACGATACAACGCTGGTACATTCTATCAAAAGACAATGCTCGAGCGGTGAAGTTCGCCGTGATTAGCCGCGGGGATGATGGCGGCTATGCAGCTCTTTCATTCTCTCGCGGGCAACATGCGTGTAAATTTGCGTGGTTGACACGTCACTATGCCCCAGCAATAGCTGAACAACGCGCAAATCTGCCCCGTTATTCAACAAATGCGTCGCAAAAGCATGGCGCAAGGTATGCGGAGAGAGCTTTTTGGCGACCCCGGCCTTTTTGGCGTAGCGCTTGATAATGTGCCAAAACGCCTGGCGGGTCATACGATCGCCACGCCGAGTCGGAAACAGATACTCGGTTTGACGCTCTAGAAGGATTTCACCACGGGGGCCCGCGATAAACTCACGCAGCCAATCCTGCGCCTCATCGCCCATCGGAATAAGCCGTTCACGATCGCCTTTACCGATAATGCGCAGCACGCCCTGGTTAAGGTTGATCTGCGTCAGCTTGAGATTAATCAGCTCTGATACTCGAACACCGGCGGCGTAGAGCACTTCGAGCATCGTTCGGTCGCGGTGACCTAACGGATCGGACACGTTGGGTGCGGCCAGCAAGGATTCGACTTCTTCTTCGGATAGTGACTGCGGCAATGCGCGGCCGATCTTCGGCATTGCAATCTGCGCCGTAGGATCTTCGCTCCTGACGCCTTCACGCAGCAAATACCGATAGAAGCGCCGAAAACTGGAAAGTTGACGAGCTGTCGAACGGGGTTTTGCACCGCCTTCGACGCGCCACGAGATGTAGTCCATCACGTCGGCCCGCGTTGCCTGAACCAGCTCGACCCCTTGCGAATCCAGACGATTGTTGAGTGCAAGCAGGTCTGCCCGATACGCACCCAGCGTATTCTCGGACAATCCGCGCTCCATCCAAATTGCGTCTAGAAATCGGTCTATCACTGTTTTCGGATCTCGGCTCAGACTGTCGCCGGAGCCGTTCGCATCACTATGTAAAAAATTGTGTGCCATTGATGTAGCTGCTATCCCTACTCGCCCGTTGTAAGCCGTATCCGCGTCCTTGCGGATTTATGGCGCACTCACCAAGAAATAATGTCCCCAATCAAACCGTTTGAAACTCAACGAGTTTCAACTGTCTGCCGCGCCGCCGTTACACATAAAACTTTTCTTTCGGCGCTAGGGCAGTATGCTGAACGCCCATGGGGAGCAACGTGACCGTGATCACAAATGCACTGCTGCGTTAACATAAAGAGACCTGCATCACAGAAACCCTACTTGAAATCACCCCTCAATCACTCCTCGGCCACCCCTTGACAGATCGTCCTTTGACATAACCGTGAAAGCTACGCGTTTTCTGCAGACTGGAGTGCATTTCCTCTACGGATGTTATGCCTGGATTGCACTCCTGGTCGTTGTCGTACCCGTCACTATTTTGCTGATCGTGCTACCCGGCATCATGCGCCGCCGTCGCGTTGTACGCGACGGCGCCCGGCTCGTCTGCTGGCTCGTGGGATCGCCGCTTCGGGTCACTGGCTGGACGATTCCTGAGAAATTCGCCTGTATCGTCGTTGCCAATCACGCCAGCTACCTGGACGGGATCATTCTCACCGCTGTGCTGCCCCCGCGATTTGCGTTCTTGATTAAGCGAGAAATGGCCAACGTTCCCATCGCCGGTTTCGTACTTAAGCAAATCGCTTCCGAATTTGTCGATCGGCAAAACCCGAAAGATCGGCACAGAATGGCGCGGCGACTCGTAGAAACCGCCCGCAACGGCTGGACGCTTGCCGTGTTCCCGGAAGGCACCTTTAATGGTGAACCGGGCCTGCGTCGCTTTCACACCGGCGCATTTAAGGCAGCCTGGGGCGGCTCGTTACCGGTTTTACCGGTCGCGATTACAGGCGCGCGGCATAAAATGCCGTCGGAGACGTTTCTTGCTCGACCCGGCGGGCTGGCGGTGCATATTTGCGAGCCCCTCGAACCTAAATCTTACGCAACGCTAGAGGCATTCATAGCCGCAGTCAGAGCGTCTATGCTGACGCACTTGGACGAACCAGACCTAGAAGAACATCCCGACATCGACATCCAGCGCCGTGAATGATCGACCGCAACATGTAACCGGCGGCATGCCCTTGTGGAAACCGGACAAACAACGCATCGCAAACAGCAATATGCTGGCATTTATGCGTGCGGCTCGACCAGGGGCTGCACCCGACTATCCCGACTTATATCAATGGAGTATCGAGGAACCAGCAGCATTTTGGTCCGCCGTTTGGGATTTCTGCGCAGTCATCGCAGCAACGAAGGGCGAAAAAATACTGGTCAATGCCGAGGCAATGCCAGAGGCGCAATGGTTTCCCGATGCGCGCCTGAACTTCGCACAAAATCTGCTGGCTCACTCCGGCGATTCGCCCGCAATTATTTTCAGTAACGAACGCGCGGACCGGCGCGAATTGAGCTGGGACGATCTGCGGGCACACGTTGCCAGTGTCGCTGCAGAACTCAAACTGCTAGGCGTCGCACCCGGCGACCGCGTAGCTGGCCTGTTGCCGAATCTACCCGAGACGGTGATCGCCATGCTCGCAACGACCAGCATTGGCGCGATCTGGTCTTCATGTTCGCCCGACTTTGGCTTACAAGGCATTGTTGACAGGTTTGGTCAAATCGAACCCAAGGTTTTGATTGGCGTAGATGGCTACTACTACAACGGCAAAACAATCGATTGTCGCGAGACTCTTTCGCAAGTTGCTGCCGCATTACCGCAACTGCAATGCCTGTTTGTCGTCAGCTACTTGAGCGAACGACCGGAATTCGACCCGATTCCTAAAGCCCGCGCTTTTCCGGCGCCGCATGCTGATGACAGCGCGCTTGAATTCGTTGCACTGCCCTTTAACCACCCTGTTTACATTCTCTATACGTCCGGCACGACCGGATTGCCAAAATCGATCGTACATGGTGCTGGCGGCACACTATTGCAGCATCGTAAAGAGCACGTACTGCATACCGACATCAAACCCGGCCAACGAGTCTTTTACTACACGACTTGTGGCTGGATGATGTGGCATTGGCTGGTCTCCTCGCTTGCCAGCAAAGCAACTGTCATATTGTATGATGGCGCCCCCATGCATCCTGACGCCGGCGTCTTGTGGCGGCTCGCTGATTACGAGCGGATCGATGTATTTGGCACGAGCGCAAAATATCTTAGCGCGCTGGAAAAAAGCACTTACCGGCCGAAAGACCGGCATAAACTGGAAGACCTAAAGAGCATTCTATCGACCGGATCACCGCTGTCCATCGGCAGTTTTGAGTATGTTTACCAAGCCATTAAGCGCGATGTTCAGCTCTCGTCAATTGCCGGCGGCACCGATCTAATCTCTTGCTTTGCGCTGGGCAATCCCATATTGCCCGTATACGCAGGCGAACTGCAATGTCGAGGCCTTGGCATGCGTGTAGAGGTTTACGATGATGCCGGTAATCCGACCATCGAAAAGAAAGGCGAATTGGTTTGCACTGCGCCGTTTCCTTCCATGCCTGTTGCTTTTTGGAACGACCCCGGACGGCGGCGCTACCGAAAGGCCTATTTCGAACGCTTCAGTGGTATGTGGTGTCATGGCGACTACATTCAGCTTACCAAGCATGGCGGCGTCATCATGTTCGGCCGGTCGGATACTGTGCTTAATCCTGGCGGCGTGCGGATTGGCACGGCGGAAATCTATCGAGTTGTCGAAGCATTGCCAGAAGTCGCAGAAAGCGTCGTCATTGGGCAAGAATGGGAAGGCGATACCCGGGTCGTGCTGTTCGTTAAGCTGCGACCCGGCCACGAGTTGGATGATGCGCTGCGCCAGAATATTCGCGCACGGCTGCGCGCTGATGCCAGCCCGCGCCATGTACCGGCTAAAATAATTGAGGTACCGGATATCCCCCGCACACTCAATGGCAAGATTGTTGAAATCGCAGTGCGTGAAGTGGTGCACGGCCGGGAGATCGATAACGCCGACGCCCTTGCCAATCCGGCCGCGCTCGAAGCTTTTAGAAACCTGCCAGAACTGACCTCATGACCGGTCCATTAGCCGAATATCGACGCCGCGTAAGCCACGGCGAACTGCGCCACGATCCAGCACAAGAGGCAATCGCCGAAGCATTCGAGCGGCTTCACAACGACCTAATCGCAAGCCCCCCTGCCGCCACCGGCTGGAGCAGCATCCGTGACCGATTAATTGGCAGAAAACCACCGCCGGTAAGGGGCATCTATTTATGGGGTTCGGTGGGTCGTGGCAAGACGTTTCTAATGGACCTGTTTTTTACCGGCTTACCGTTCGAGCAAAAGCTGCGACAACACTTTCACCGCTTCATGGCGGGGGTTCACGCAGGCCTGAAGCGGCATCGCAATCGGCGCGAGCCACTCGATCTAGTTGCTGACGAACTGGCGGCCCGTACGCGGATTATCTGTTTCGATGAATTTGCCGTCAGTGATATCGCCGATGCGATGATCTTGGGCAACTTATTTCGAGCATTATTTGAACGGGGCGTAACGCTCGCTGCGACATCCAATACTGAGCCAAAAAACCTCTACAAAGACGGCTTGCAGCGGCAGCGCTTTTTGCCTGCAATTGCGCTGCTGGAAGAACACACGGACGTCATCAATATGGGCGGCCTACTTGATTATCGACTGCAGTTTCTGCAGCGATCGGACCTGTATCGCCATCCGGCCAACGCCGCTGCGACACAGGCACTGCGCGAGTTCTTCGTTACCATTGCACCAGAGGCGCAGGAAACCGGCGGTGAACTCGATGTCCTCGGGCGAAACATCAGTTACCTCCGCGATGCCGACGGCGCGATATGGTTCGATTTCGACGCGATATGCGACGGCCCGCGTAGCCAAGATGACTACATCGAGCTTTCGCGTTGTTACCAAACCGTTGTGATCTCAAACGTACCGCAGTTCACTAGAGAACTCGAGAACCAAGCCCGCCGCTTCATTGCCCTTGTCGATGAGTTCTACGACCGGCGTGTCAAACTTGCGATATCGGCCGCTGTGCCCATTCGCTCGATCTACGCAGGCAAGAAACTGAAGCATGAGTTTGAGCGAACGCGCAGCCGCTTACAGGAAATGCAGAGCGAAGCGTACCTTGCCGCCGCGCACCGACCATAAACTCAGGAATT
>JAHEEO010000010.1:0-20623 GCA_024640665.1 Rhodospirillales bacterium
TGGCACGGTCGGCAGCGGGGTGTTCTACAGCAGTGACGTCTGCGTTTAACGTGTATTCCATGTAAAGGTTGTTCTCGCAGACGAAAACGATCGGGAGCTTCCAGATCACCGCAAAATTGATGGCTTCATGGAAAGCGCCGATATTGGTGGTGCCATCACCAAAGAAACACAGCGTAACCTGCTGGGTGCCGCGATATTGCGAAGACCAAGCGGCGCCATTTGCAATGCACATGTGCGCGCCAATAATGGCGTATGAACCCATTGCCCCATGTTCCACGCTGGTCAGGTGCATCGAGCCGCCTTTACCGCGCATCAGGCCCGATGAGTTACCCATCAGTTCGCCCAGTATCTTGGTCATCGAGACGCCACGCACATACGTGTGGTTATGGCCACGATAAGTGCAGTAGGTATAGTCATCGGGACGCATGGCCACACCGAAACCGGCTGCGATCGCCTCCTGGCCAAGTGCGAGATGGCTGGTACCTTTGATCATGTTCTGCATGAATAGGTCATATGCGCGCTTCTCTAAAGCCCGGCATTCCGCCATCGTTCGGTAGAGTTTTAGACGAGTTTCCGGCGTCAAGCCACCCCGCGGCTCGGTGGCCGCAGGTGTCGTTGCATGGGAATCCACTGCGATTTAGCCCTTTTTGTGTCTGGTGATTGCTTTGTATCGGTTCGCGACTGGCAACAAGTTCGCACGCGCCGTTCGGGCGCCGTTCGGGCGCCTGTCACTGAGGCAACGCTTGAGCCTGATTAGTGGGGCGATTCTAGCCTATGTTTCGCTATATCTCACTAGACGCTGTCGCAAAATTACTGATTTTTGCCTCCCCGCGATTCAGAAAGCACGCCTTACTATCGATAGCTTATGCGATCTGTGATGGTGCAACGCTATACTTCAGTAAGTCCATCGAGAGGGAGTCGGCGATGTACAGTTTTGAACGAATGTTTCGTCTCGTGGGCGCTGTGCTGGTGCTTGCGCTGGTATCGGCATGCGGTGGATCTGCCGAATCTGGCCCCTATGTCATCAAATTTCCTCACGTTACGGCGCCGGCAAGCCCGAAAGGCCAGACGGCGCAGCGCTTCAAAGAGCTTGCCGAGGCCCGGTTTCCGGGTCGAGTGGTCGTCGAGGTCTATCCAGCCGCTCAATTGATGGGTGACAGTGATTCTCTGGAAGCCCTTGCTTTCGGCGAGATTCAGATGATTGCGACGACATTGTCGGTCTTCGATCGCCTCACGAGTCGCTTTCAGATATTTGATTTGCCGTTTTTGTTTCGTGATTTACCGGACGTCGAGCGGTTCCAGCAAAGTGCGGCAGGACAAGCGCTGTTGCAGACACTGGAAGGCCGCAATATGCATGGCCTCGCATTCTGGCATAACGGGATGAAGCAGCTCAGTGGGCCGGTCCCGCTGCGTGAGCCGGCCGACGCGCGTGGTTTGACGTTCCGGATCATGGAGTCGGATGTCCTGCAATCGCAAATACTCGCCTTTGGAGGCAGTCCGCAGAAACTGGCCTATAGCGAGGTTTATCAAGCGCTGCAGGCCGGCACGGTCGATGCGCAGGAGAACACATTCTCGAACATGTGGTCGTCCAAGTTTTACGAAGTGCAGCCCTATATCACCGAATCCAATCATGGATACATCGGCTACTTCGTCGCGGTCAACGGCGATTTTTGGGCGACTTTGCCCGACGATATCCGGGTTGGCCTCGAAGCGGTGCTGGACGAAGTTACAGCCTGGGGTAACGCAAGTGCCGCGGAGATTAATGCAGCAGATCGGGCAAGAATAGCCGCATCAGGACTTTCGGAGATCGTAACGCTGACCGATCAGCAGCTCGAGCAGTGGCGCGCTGCAGTTGCGCCGGTTTGGGACGAATTCGCCGACGTCATTGGTGCCGACTTGATCGCAGCGGCGCAAGCCGATGAATCGGGTGCTCGTTAGCGCATGGAGGCACCCAAAGCGCACAATCTACTCGACCGAATTGAAGAGTGGTGCATGGTCGTCGCGCTTTTTCTGATGACCGCAGCGACTTTTTCGCATGTCGTTATGCGCAGCATTTTTCAGTCCGGCTTGCTGTGGTCGCTGGAATTTACCGGATATGCATTTGCTTGGCTCGTGCTTATCGGTATGGCCTACGGTGTGCGCACTCATGCACACATTGCTGTAACGGCTGCCGTGCGAGTGCTTCCGCCGCAATATCAAAAACTCGCTGCGATTTTTGCGTTCTTGTTGTGTCTCTTGTATGGCTCACTAATGCTCTATGGCAGCATCGTATTTATCAGCAGATTGTTTGAGCTCGGTAACGCAGCTCGAGATATTCCGCTACCGCGGTGGTTGTTAACGGCAATCATGCCAGCGGCGTTTGCTTTGTTTATGTTTCGCATTTGGCAGGCCGGGTATAAAGCGCTGAGGGATGGGGCCACGTTTCTTCCATGAGCGCGGCGTTTCTGTTTGGGTCGCTGTTCTTACTGCTAGTGCTCGGTGTTCCCATTGCTATTTCGCTCGGCTTGGCGAGTATTGGCACGTTGATTTTGTTTGCCGATCAAACAGCAGCCGCGCTGGCGCAGCGTTTTTTCGGCACGATGCACGTATATCCGTTATTGGCACTGCCATTTTTTATTCTCGCCGGCACGTTCATGACGCGGGGCGGCGTCGCAAATCGAATCATTCAATTTGCGAACGCGTTGGTCGGGCATTTTCGTGGCGGTCTCGCCATGACTGCGCTGTTGTCGTGCGCTTTCTTCGCGGCTGTGTCCGGCTCATCTCCTGCAACAGTTGTCGCGGTCGGCAGCATCATGATGGCCGGTATGGTGTCGGCCGGATATTCGCGTGAATTTGCGGCTGGGCTGATCGGCAGTGCTGGCACGCTGGGCATTCTCATTCCACCGTCCATTGTTTTGGTTGTATATGGCGCCGTAACGGAGACATCTGTCGGAGCGCTCTTTCTCGCAGGTATTGTGCCGGGCTTTTTGTTGACAGCCGTACTCATGATGGTCATTGCAGTCGTTGCCCGACGCCAAAACTTTCCGCGCGCGCAACGCCAAGGTTCAGCAGTGCTGCTTCGATCTGCATCGCGTGCGAGTTGGGGATTGTTCTTGATTGTCGTCATCATGGGCGGCATTTATCTTGGTGCGTTTACACCGACAGAGGCGGCTGCGGTTGCAGCTGTTTATGCCGCTTTCGTGGCGATTGTTATTTACCGTGAAGTGCGTTTGCATGATATTGCGCCGGTGTTTATTGAAAGCGGCAAACTGATCGCTGTCTTGATGTTCATCATTGCAAACGCTTATTTGTTTGCCTTCGTGCTTACGACCGAACAGATTCCTCAGACAGCCACGGCGTGGATCGTTGATCTCGGTATGCCGCCGTGGGCTTTTCTTGCGTTGCTTAACATCGCTTTGTTGATCGCTGGCAATTTCATGGATCCCACATCGGTAATCCTGATCGTGGCGCCAGTGGTGTTCCCGGTGGCGACGCAATTGGGCATCGATCCCATTCACCTAGGCATAATTATGACCGTGAATATGGAGATTGGTCTGATTACGCCACCCGTCGGGCTCAATCTGTTCGTTACTGCGAGCGTTGCGGAAATGCCGCTCGGCAAGGTCGTGATCGCTATACTGCCTTGGCTTGGTGCATTGTTGGCAGTGCTGATTGCCGTAACTTACTTGCCATCTCTTTCACTCAGTTTGCCGCGATGGTTGATGAACGCATGATGCGTCGGGCCTGTTGCTAGAAAAGAACCCCGGAGGTTCAAGTATTTTATGAAGAAACTGATATGTGCGTTGTTTGTTGTTGTTGTCTGTGGATGCGCCGACTCCGATGGTCCAGTGGTGCTAACCGCTTCCCACCAGTGGCCGGGCGGTATAGGCGATGTGCGCGATGAAATGGTCCAAATAATCGCACGCGAACTCAATGCTGCGGATGTTGGCTTGCAGGTGCGCGTTTACCCTGGCGAGGCGCTGTTTAAAGCGCGCGATCAGTGGTCGGCGATGGTAAGCGGACGCGTCGACATAATTTCGTTGCCTCTCGACTATGCAAGCGGACGTCACCCGCAGTTCAACGCCACTTTGATGCCGGGTTTAGTTAGGGATCATGAGCATGCTCAGCGTCTCAACGATTCGCCTTTCATGGCGGAGATTCATCGGGTAATCGAGCAGGCTGGTGGTATGGTGCTGGCGGATGCCTGGGTTGCTGGCGGCTTCGTTTCCACGCGCGGCTGTATTCAGGATCCGGAAGATATTCAAGGGCAAGTTACGCGTGCTGCGGGCCCTGCTTTTGAACGCATGCTGGCTGCAGCCGGCGCATCGATCGCATCAATGCCGAGTTCGGAGATCTATACTGCGATGCAGACGGGTGTTTTGGATGCAGCGAATACAAGTTCGGGTAGTTTTGTCTCGTATCGCATCTACGAACAAGTAACGTGTTTCACGGCGCCCGGTGACAACGCGCTTTGGTTTATGTACGAGCCGGTGATGATTTCGCTGCAAACCTGGCAGTCATTGTCTCCAGAGCAGCAACTGGCGCTGCGTGCGGCAGCAGCAAAAGCAGAGACATTTTTTGCGGTAGCCGGCCGCGAGCAGGATTTAGTGGCCGAGCGGGTTTTCAGCGAAGCAGGCGTGGACGTCGTTCACTTAACGAGCGAGCAAGTGGATGCTTGGCGCAGAATTGCCGAAGAGTCTTCGTACAAAATATTTGCTGACGAGGTGGCCGGTGGCCGCGAGCTCATCGATGCGGCGCTTGCCGTTCAATAGCGCGTGCGTCGAGTGGAATCAACAGGAACTGTGAAGTGAGGGGCGTCTCGCAAATAGTGACCGCAGCATCGCGTTTTCTCGGTCTGGTCGCTGCAGCGCTGCTTGCGGTTGCGTGCTTGGTAATTTGCCAATCCGTATTCATGCGGTATGTCATTGAGGCGTCCACTGTATGGCAAACCGAGTTTGTTAAGTATGCGATTGTTGCTGCGACACTGGTTGGTGCGCCATATGTGTTGACGATTGGCGGCCATGTCAGTGTCGATTTGATATCTGCTCATCTCAAGCCAAAGATGCGTCACTTGCAACAACTGTTGGCTGGACTTATCTCGCTGAGCTTTTGCGCCGTGCTTGCGTGGAGCGGATGGCAGTATTTTTACGAAGCTTGGCGCAATCAGTGGGTGACGGAGTCTGTTTGGGCGCCACCATTGTGGGTGGTGCTGTTGCCATTGCCTCTGGGTGTCGCGCTGCTGTGTCTGCAGTATCTAGTCGAGTTGTTTGGCGATGCCAATCACGCTCCTGCCGAAATCGATCCTTCGCACGCTGAGCAAGAATGAGTCCGCTGCAAATAGGTGCCCTGGTTGGTGTTGTAACTTTGCTCGTACTCGGTTTGGGAGTGCCCATTGCATTCGGGCTCGGCTTTGTGGCCATTTTGTTCTTGCTGATTTTTCAGGGGCCAGCTGGCCTTGGTTTTGTTGGTGAGCTGTTTTTCTCCGGGCTAGACGACTTTACGCTAGTCGCAATTCCTATGTTCATCGTTATGGGTGCAGCGATATCTTCGTCGGCAGCCGGCAGCGATCTCTATTCGACGCTGGAGCGTTGGCTTGGCCGAATGCCCGGCGGGTTGGTTATTGCGAATATTTGCGCGTGCACTATTTTTGCCGCGCTCAGTGGTTCGTCGCCGGCTACCTGCGCTGCTATCGGCAAAATGGGCATCCCGGAAATGCGCAAGCGGGGCTATCCGGCCGGGCTGGCCGCTGGCGCCATTGCGGCCGGCGGAACTTTGGGCATTTTGATTCCGCCCAGCGTTACCATGATTGTTTACGGAATTGCCACCGGGACTTCAATTGGGCGTTTGTTTCTCGCAGGCATATTACCCGGCTTGCTGCTGACATCGCTGTTCGTTGCGTGGGCCATCTTTGCGGCATCGCGCGGACGTTTTCAGATGGCCGTCATTGAGCAATCTACGCTGGCGCAAAAGATTGCATTGCTGCCGAAAGTCATGCCGTTCTTTGTAATCGTTGCCGGCATCTTGTACGTGCTGTATGGCGGCATTGCCACGCCGTCTGAGGCGGCGGGCGTGGGCGCCGTGTTTTGTCTCATATTGGTGGCGGCGCTTTATGGAGCGCGGGGCAGAGATTTTTGGCGAATATTTCGTTCCAGCACGAGCGAAAGCGTCATGGTCATGATGATCATTGCAGCATCTGCATTGTTCAGTTACATGCTCTCCGCTTTGTTTGTTACGCAGTCGATGGCGGAGTGGATCGTCGCCCTGGATGTAAATAGATGGCTGTTGCTGGGCATCGTCAATCTCTTCTTGCTTGTCGCAGGATTCTTTTTGCCGCCGGTGGCTGTCATCTTGATGACGGCACCGCTGCTGCTGCCGGTCATCCGCAATGCCGGGTTTGATCCAACGTGGTTTGCCGTAATCATGACAATCAATTTGGAAATTGGTCTGATCACGCCGCCGGTTGGTCTAAACCTTTATGTAATTAATGGGATTGCGCCTGATGTGTCGCTTGGAACTATTCTGCGTGGCGCGTGGCCATTCGTCGTGATGATGATAGTAGGGATGATTTTGATGTGCATATTTCCTCAGATTGTTACTTGGCTGCCAGACTTGTTGATGAGTAACGCTCGTTAGTTGATAAGGATTTATGACCACTCCTGGCTTAGAAGAAAAGAAATCGATAGCGCCTCTGCTCGCTGTTGGACTTGCGGTTACTTCGATGATTATCTGGAGCACGCCGCCGGTAATTGCACGGGCGATGAGCGCCGGCGTGCCACCGGTCGCGCTGGCGTTCTCCCGTTGGATATTGGCAAGTCTGATTCTGCTGCCGTTTGTATGGAAGAAACTGCCTGCAGAGTGGCCGCATTGGAAACTGCACTGGAAACCGCTGCTACTGCTGTCGTCATTCATGATTGCAGGTAGCAGTCTGTCGGTCGTTGCTGTCTATTTCACGACGGCTACCAACGCTGTGTTGGTCAATGCCAGTCAGCCGGCAATTACAGCTTTCATTACATTCCTGGTCGTGGGTGAGCGTTTGAGAATGCGGCAAGGCATTGGCGTTGCCTGCGCATTTTTCGGCATCATGGTCATGATCTGCCGTGCTGACTGGGCCGTTATTCGATCACTCGATATCAATATCGGTGACCTCATCATGTTGTCGGCCGTTGTCGGCTGGTCGTTTTATGCTGTGTTCGTGCATCGACGAAAATACACGCCCCGGCCTGAAATCCTATTGTTCCTCATATCGATTGTAGGCACAGTCATTTTGTTGCCGATGTATCTGGTTGAGGCCTCAATCGTGGGTGGGTTCGAGTTGCAGCCGAGCTACGCCGCCGCCATGATCTACTTGGCAGTCTTTCCTACGCTGCTTGCAACACATTTTTGGAATCAAGCCATTCATTCGCTAGGCGCCAACCAGGCGGCCATTTTCATAAATTTGATTCCGATTTTCGGCGCAGTGCTGGCGATGGTATTTCTTGGCGAGCGCCTGTTTTCCTATCATTTGATTGGCGCTGCTTTCGTATTCGTTGGGATCTTTTTTGCCGTACGACGCGGCGCTTAGTGAGAGGCTCATGGCGAGCCTAAGAGAATTAGCCGCCCGTCAGGGCCAGCAGTACGCCGGCGGCTACCGCTGAACCAATCACGCCCGCTACATTCGGGCCCATTGCATGCATCAATAAGTGATTGCTGCTGTTGGCTTCCAGGCCTATCTTGTTGACCACCCGTGCAGCCATGGGTACTGCAGAGACCCCAGCCGCGCCAATGAGCGGATTGATTTTTCCACCGCTCATCCAGCACATAAGCTTGCCCATTAATAATCCGGAAGCCGTGCCGACAGAAAACGCGAATGCCCCAAGCGCGAGAATGCCCAAGGTCTCTACATTGAGGAATGCAGTGGCGCTGAGCTTGGCACCAACCGCAAGGCCCAGAAAAATAGTAACAATGTTGATGATTTCGTTCTGTGCGGCTTTGCTCAGACGTTCGACCACACCGCACTCGCGCAGCAGATTGCCGAGGGTAAGCATGCCAATTAGCGGAACGGCAGTTGGTAGGCACATAGCGGTCACGAATAAGACAACGAGAGGAAAGAGGATCTTTTCGATTCGACTGACAGGCCGGAGCTGTTCCATCGTGATGGCGCGTTCTTCCTTAGTCGTGAGCAGCCGCATAATAGGTGGTTGAATGATTGGCACTAATGCCATATACGAGTAAGCAGCAACTGCGATAGCACCCAATAAGTCTGGCGAAAGTCGCGTTGCAAGAAAAATGGCCGTTGGTCCATCAGCGCCGCCAATGATGCCTATGGCTGAAGCGTCGGCAAGTGAAAAATCGAACCCTGGAAGTTCATTTAGCAGCAGCGCGCCGAGCAACGTAACAAATATTCCGAACTGCGCCGCTGCGCCAAGAATGATTGTTTTTGGGTTGGCAATGAGCGCGCCAAAATCGGTCAGCGCACCGACGCCCATAAAGATAAGTAACGGAAACACGCCGGTGTCGATGCCTACATGTGATACGTAGCCAAGGAGCCCGTCATCGCCGGCGATGCCCGCTAGCGGAATGTTTGTCAGAATTGCGCCGAAACCGATCGGCACCAACAGCAAAGGCTCGAAGCGCTTACGGATTGCAAGATAAAGAAGCAGGCATCCGACAATAATCATTACGATTTCGCCAAACGCCACGTTGGCGATGCCCGTTGACGCCCAAATTTCTTTAAATCCGTCTAGCATTGATGGATGCCAAGTCAGGAAATTGAGACTAGTGTGCTGCCGTGCTCGACCGCGTCGCCTTCTTTGACGGCGACAGATGCGACGACACCAGCACGTTGTGCGCGAATTTCTGTTTCCATTTTCATTGCTTCGAGCACGATCAATACTTCTTCTGCGGCAACTTGCTGGCCTTCTTTAACCAGTACTTTAAATATATTGCCGGACAATGGGGCCTTTATGGCCTCAGCGTTGCCGCTTGCCGCCGGCGCGGTTGCCGTGGTTGCCGTGGTTGCCGCGGGGGTGGCTTCTTCGACGTTGCCGCCGGCGTCTACAACCACGTCGTAGGAGCGCCCATTGACTTTAACGTTGTAGCGCTCCGGGCCGGTAGCAGCTTTTGCAGCCTCGCTGCGGCGAGATGCTTGCTGGGCGCTGGCAGCTTCGGGGTTGGGCGGCGGTTCGAAGGCTGCCGGATTGTCTCTGTTTTGTAAGAACTTGAGTCCGACCTGAGGAAACAACGCGTAAGTTAGAACATCGTCGATGCCATCAATAGGGAAGCCATGTTTGTCAGACAGCGCCTCGAGTTCGTCGGAAAGCGTCTGTATTTCGGGTGCCAGTAGGTTGGCAGGTCGTTCTTGGATGGGCTTGTCGCCCTGTAGCACGCGTTGCTGCAGGTGTTTGTCGACGGGAATAGGCGTTTCTCCATACTCGCCGCGCAGGATTGCTTGAGTCTCCTTAGTGATGCTGCGATAACGCTCGCCAAGAATAACGTTCAGCACCGCTTGTGTGCCGACGATTTGCGAAGTGGGCGTAACGAGGGGGATAAATCCCAGGTCTTTGCGCACGCGGGGAATTTCTTCAAGCACTTTGTCGAAAGAATCCAATGCGCCCTGATCCCGCAACTGCTTTTCCATGTTCGTTAGCATGCCGCCGGGGACTTGAGCCAGCAAAATCCGCGCATCAACGCCTTTCATGCTGCCCTCGAACTCCGCGTATTTCTTGCGGATTTCGCGGAAGTACGAAGCGATTTCATCGAGTTGCTGAAGATCAAGATTCGTATCTCGATCTGAGTCTTGGAGTATTGCGACGACCGATTCTGTCGCTGAGTGACCATAGGTCATGCTCATTGAAGAAATTGCGGTGTCGATCATATCGATGCCCGCTTCGGCGGCCTTGATATTGGTGACGGTGCTCATGCCAGTAGTGGCGTGCGATTGCATTGCAATGGGAATATCGCAAGCCTGTTTAAGCTTGGTGACTAACTCGTAAGCAACATAGGGCTTCAGCAAGCCGGCCATGTCCTTGATGCAGATAGAATGGCAACCGAGTGCTTCCAGCCGTTTGCCCATATCGACATACTTGTCGACGGTGTGAACCGGGCTGACCGTATATGAAATGGTGCCCTGCGCGTGCTTGCCTGCTTTGACAGTGGCTCTAATGGCCGTTTCGAGGTTGCGGGTATCGTTTAGCGCATCAAATATGCGAAACACATCTACGCCATTTGCGGCCGCTCGGCTGACGAAGGTTTCAACGACATCGTCTGCATAGTGGCGGTAGCCGAGTAGATTCTGGCCGCGCAGCAACATTTGTTGCGGTGTGTCGGGCATGGCAGCTTTAAGCATGCGCAGTCGTGCCCACGGGTCTTCGCCGAGATAGCGAATGCATGAATCAAACGTGGCGCCGCCCCAGCTTTCCATTGACCAATATCCGATCTTGTCGAGTTGCGGCGCAATAGGCAGCATGTCTTCAAGTCGTAATCGCGTCGCGAGCAACGATTGATGCGCATCGCGCAGAACGAGTTCAGTCAGTTGTAGTGGATTTCCCATCGCTAGTTCCTGCTCTTATCTGATCAAGAGTAACCGCTATGCTTCACGGTTGCGTCGGTATTGACTAATGGCAGCGGCAATGACGCTGATGATTTCCTCGTTTTCATCGGTGCTTGCTGTAGGCGCGGGTTCCGGTGCGAAACGCACGCACAAAGCAGACATCACTTTCACGATGCCAACGAGCAGCGTCAATAGGACGAAGACCACGCTCATGCCAATGAACGTGATTACGAGTCCCGTATTAAAGAGTTCGGCTGTTGTTTCCAAAGTTTATATAACGAAAGAGCTCAACTGAGTTCTCGTGTTGAGCCCTCTATAATCACTGCCAAGAAATTTCTGAAAATTCGGTTGCTGGGTTTATTGCTACTGTCGAGTCAGGCTCTGATAAGCGAGCCGCGTAAATTGTTCCGGGTTCATGAACCCGGCGCCCCAAGTTGCGTCCCATTCCGAAGTCACGCCTGCCGCAACAACTTGATCTTCGCTGCGACCTTCGTCGATGAGTGACTGAAAACGACCTCGAATTGTGCGCAAGGTCGTTAGATAGTTTTCGAGATCTTCCCGCCCAGCTAACGCGCCATGGCCAGGAATTATGCGCGTTTCTGCATTCGAGCGTGATAGCACATACTCACCCGCTGCAATAATGCCGTCGAACGAGCCGTCGCTGCTGATATCTATGAACGGGTACGCGCCGTTAAAAAACGTATCGCCCATATGAAATGCGTTCAAATTAGTGAAATGCACAATGGTGTCGCCATCGGTATGCGCGGCCGGCGCGTAATTCAGATTGACGTCGCTACCATTCCAATGAAAGCTGATGCGGTCTGGAAACGTAACAACCGGCAGCGCGGCAGCATCTGCGTCATCGGCCATAAGTCTAACTCGGACGTTGTTGTGGCCTAGGACAACGGCCCCGGCATTTGCAAAATTGGCGTTGCCGCCGGTGTGATCGCCGTGCCAGTGCGTGTTGATAACGTAATCGATGTCGCCACCGCCCAAGCCGCGCACCGCAGCTTGAATTTTGTCGCTGAGTGGCGCGAATTGGGTGTCGATGATAAACGTGCCGTCTTCGCCTACGGAAACGCCGATATTGCCGCCTTGACCGAGCAGCATGTACAAACCGTCTCGGACCGGCACGGCTTCGATCTGTACGTTGGAGAAGTCTTGCTGCGCAGCAGTCGGCTGGCTGAGCATTACAGATGTGATGATGCAGGCTGAAAATAGACGTTGCACGGTTTCCCCCGGGGTGGTCGTTTGCTAATGCGATTATAGTGGCCTGCGTTGACTCAGCGCCACCGCTAAAGTACGGTTTCTCTAAGTAATATCGGAGTTGGAGCGGCGTTTTGTGAGGGCGTTATGGGCGGTTGTTGTGGCGCTGAGCCTAACTAGCGTTGCTTGCGCGCACCATTCGTTTTCGGTGCACTACGTTGCAGATGGCAGCGTCAACGAATAGGAAGAATTCATGGCCAATACGCGAGAAGTTGCGCGAAAAGTAGTTGGGCAGCCAACCAGTGACGGAGCCGGTGTCCGCATGACAAGAGTCATTGGTACGCCGAGGTTGGATAATTTTGACCCGTTTTTGCTGTTGGACGAATTTCGATCCGACAATCCAAATGATTACATCGGTGGATTTCCCGATCACCCGCATCGCGGCTTCGAGACCGTCACTTATATGCTGGCGGGCAACATGAAGCATGGCGACAATCAAGGCAACACGGGGCATCTCGGCCCGGGCAGCGTTCAGTGGATGACCGCCGGGCGCGGCATTGTGCATTCTGAGTTTCCCGAGCAAGAAGATGGTCTCATGTGGGGTTTTCAGCTCTGGGTGAACCTGCCAGCCAGCGACAAGATGACTGCGCCGCGTTACCAAGACATTCCGGCTGAAGATATCCCTCAGGTTGAACTTGCAGAGGGCGTGAATGCACGCGTAATTGCCGGAGAATTGGGCGGCGTAAGCGGTCCGGTTTCCGGAGTGGCTACGCAACCCATCTATTTCGATATTGGCTTGGCAGATGACAAGAGCTACACGGTGAATTTACCCGAGGGCCACAATGCTTTTGCCTATGTCTTTGAGGGCTCAGCGAAAATTGGCGCCGCCGGCACATTTATTCAGCGCGGTGAGATGGCTTTGCTAACGCACGGTACCGAGCTGAAGATAGAAGCTGTGGACGCGTGTCGTTGTATTATCGTGGCGGGTCGACCGTTGAACGAGCCCATTGCTCGTTACGGGCCATTCGTCATGAACACGCAAGCGGAGATTCACAAAGCGTTTGAGGACTACCAGGCCGGGCGCATGTAGCTTTGACACCGCCGCGCACAGCGGTGCATTCGTGGCGACCGGCATTTGTTTCAGCTGATCTTGGGGGAGGTCTATCATGAAATTCAATTTTTTAAGGCTCGCGCTACTGTTTTCACTGACCTGCGCGATTCCCGCGTTCGCGCATCATTCTTTTGCATCTCAGTACGATGCCGATGCGCCAGTCGAGCTCGCGGGTGTCGTAACCAAAGTGGAATGGATGAATCCGCATGCGCGATTTTACATTGACGTCGAAGACGCCGCGGGCAAAGTTATCAATTGGAATCTGGAGCTGGCCAGCCCAAACGTGTTAAGCCGAAACGGGTGGTCGCGAAAGTCGCTGCAGGCGGGTGACCGCGTCAGGGTAGAGGGTTCGTTGGCTCGGGACGGTTCAAAGATGGCTAACGCGCGTACGGTGATGTTGGCTGACGGAACGCGCGTTTTCGCGCGCGAGCGTTAGGCGGTCATGGCGAAGTCACTGTTGAGGATTGCGTTTGCGGGTTTGCTCTGCGGCCAACTTACTGCTCCCGTCTTTGCTCAGGACGTGCAGCCCGCAGCTACCGCAGGGGCGGGTTCCGGCGGGTTGAGCAACCCGGACATTATCGGTGAGGTGCCTGACGCGCCTGCGCCGAAGTTACCGAACGGCCAACCCGACTTTTCCGGAGTATGGAGTGGTGGCGGGCCCATCGGCGATATCCGCGAAGGCTTGATGCCGGGCGAAGAGCTCATTCTGTTGCCGGAAGCGAAAGCCATAATGGATGCGCGCATGTCAGCCGATGATCCGGAAGCCAATTGCCTGCCCACAGGCGTACCGCGCATAGCGCCGTACCCATGGCGAATTGTTCAGGCGCCTGCCAATGGTGAAGCAACGCATTTGTATTTTTTGTTCGAGGGCAATATTCATAGTTTTCGACAAATCTTCATGGACGGCCGCGCGCATCCTGAAGACCCAGACCCCACTTGGTATGGTCATTCCATTGGTCATTGGGAAGGCGACACGTTAGTTGTAGATACAGTCGGGTTCAATGATGTCTTCTGGTTTGATTTTCTTGGTCATCCGCATACTGAGCAATTGAGAACCGTCGAGCGATACACCCGCACCAATTTCGGGACGCTCGAGAACGTTACCACTGTCATAGATCCGGGCGCTTATGAGAAGCCTTTTACGATTAAGTACTCGGCCCAGCTGCGTCCAGGCTGGGAATTAATGGAATATATCTGCAACGAAAACAATCAGGACGTTGAGCATATCGAGGGCCCGCCTGGGCTATAGACAGCCCCAACGCACACCGACGCTTTGACGCTTGCACAAAGTTTTTAGTCTCTCTGCAGTGTATTGCACTGCAGAGAGGGCGTTTCCTATTGAGGCGATTCGACTTCCGGCGGGATATCGTAGCGTCCGTTGACGTATTCTCCGGTGTTTTCAAACGTCCGATCAGTGGTCAAGTCTGTTGGCAGCTCGATGAGGCGATTAGGGCCGCGGGACTGCTTCTCGATACGGAAAGCATCATACAGTTGCTCTGTTGCAGTAAACGCTTCGTACGTTATGGCATCGTTACTAATTCGAATTATCTGAAAAAACTGAGTATTTTCCGCCTGGCGTTGCAGCACGGCCCCGGTGTCTGCGAATGCCTGCCAGGCATCGTTCTTAATGCCATACATTTTGGCTCCGGACGATGTGCTGACGTATACCGTGGAAATTCTTTGACGACGAGAACCCGCTCGTGAACCGCCGCGGCTAATAACGGCGCCGCGCCCATAAGCGTGGTCGTGTCCCTGTAGTACAAGATCAACGCCGTGTTTTTCAATGATTGGCAGGAAGAGGCTTCTGCGTTCCGGGCCAGTATCAACAACGCCAGGTATATTTCGCTCGAGCAATTCAAACAGCGGATGATGCATCGCGACGACCTTCCAGCGGGCATCACTTGCGGCAAGGATGTTATCCAGCCACTGGGCCTGTTCAGCAAAATACTGGTCCGCCATTGTGTCTAGCGTCACGATCAAAGTATTGCCGTAGCGCGTCGCGTAAACAGTTTCAGCAACGTCAGGCGGCAGATCGGCATAGGTTGGCAGCGCAAACTGTGGCCGCCACAGCAGTGATAAAGCGGTGAGTTGGCCACCCTCGGGATTTCTTATGCCGTCGTAATACTCATGATTTCCGGCAACCGGGAGTGCGGGAATCATGCCGTGAATGAAGCTGACCGACTTAAACCATGCGGCCCATTCATAGTCGCGACTGCCAAAATTCACTAAGTCTCCAGCATGGATTGCAAAGCGCGAATCTGGGGCAGTCCGATAGGCTGCGCGAATGACTCTTGCCCAGTGCGAATCGAGGCCGTCTTGTGCGTCGCCAAAGTACAGGAACGTAAAAGGCTCTGCGTTCGCAGGCGCGGTCCGAGTCTGCAGCCATTCAGACCAATAGCCCTCCGCGCCCATGACGCGATATGCGTACAGCGTGTCGGGGTTAAGTCCAGCAAACTGCGCTGTGTGATAACTCGCCGAGTCCAGATGAGTATTCCATTGCAGCGAGTGAGTTGTTCCGTCGATTTCTTTTGCCTTCAGATTGACGGTTTGCGACTGTGCCTCTACTACGGAAGCGCCTAGGTCGAATCGACTGTGGGCTTCTGCCGCAATGATCTCTGCGCGGGTTTGGGTGACTGACGCATCCGTGCGCCAAGAGACAGAGAAAGTTGTCTTTGGGTCTTGATCAAGCGTTACGATAATTCGATCGGGCCATAGAGATGTTGCTTGCCAAGTCGGCACGGCAGGTTGCTGTGCCATAGCGCCAGACGCACAAAAGGCGAACACGACCAGCCAAATAGAAAGGGCATTCAATCGATTCTTCGAGAGCATTAGCTGAGCTCGATGTTGTGAATATCGCCCTCATTCTGTGGTAGTTGCTCAGTGAGAGCAACGTGACCCACCCGGCAAGCTTGTCGCTGGCCGCAATCTCCGCAATATAGTGGCGGCTAGCTTAGTCGGCGAGACGCGCCCGATCATGCGGCTGTGAGTAGTCAACTTCCGGGCCGATCGGCACAATCAAGTGCGGATTAATCGTATCGTGACTACCATAGTAGTGGCGCTTCGAGTATTCCGAATCAACTGTTTCAGCAATGCCCGGTTGCTGATAAAGATCGCATAGATAGCCCCACAAATTCTTGTAATCCAGGATCCGTTTCTTATTACACTTGAAGTGCCCAACATAGACGGGATCGAAACGCACGAGCGTTGTGAATAAACGCCAGTCGGCTTCTGTAATCTGCGCGCCCACCAAATAGCGACGCGTTACGAGTCGTTCTTCAAGTACGTCGAGCGCGTTGAACACTTTATTGACGGCTTCCTCATAGGCTTCTTGCGTGGTCGCAAAACCGGCCATGTAAACGCCGTTGTTGAGATTGGGATAGATGAAGTCGTTGAGTTCATCTATTTCTTTACGCTGGGCTTCGGGGTAAAAGTCCACCGGCGTCGCGCCAATATCATCGAATGCCGTATTAAGCATGCGAATGATCTCGGCAGATTCATTGCTAACAATGGTGTTGCGCTGCTTATCCCAAATAATGGGTACGGTAGCGCGGCCGCTGTAGTGTGGATCTGCCGCTAAATAAACTTCGTAAACGCGTCTGGCATTATTGATAGGGTCTGGAATCACGCCAGGTCCAGGTTCAAATGTCCAGCCTTCTGCGCCCATGTATGAATTGACCGCAGACAGACCAATCATCGATTCAAGCCCTTTCAGCTTGCGAAAAATCAGCGCGCGGTGTGCCCACGGACATGCCAGCGATATGTATAGGTGGTATCGGCCAGATTCGGCCTTGAAGCCGTCTTTGCCGGAGGGTCCGGCGCTGCCGTCAGCGGTAATCCAGTTGCGGAATTGCGATTCGCTGCGAACGAAACGCCCCTTCGACTCTTTGGTGTCGTACCAAACGTCGTGCCATTTGCCGTCTACTAATATGCCCATGGGCCCACTGTAATCATTGCAGGCGTTGCGTCAACTTTATCCCCGCAGCGCTCCCGTGGTACTGTCAGCGCGATAGGAAATAACGCGAGTCTGTCTTGGGGGGACGAATCGTGACGCCGTACAAAGCAAAACATAAAGGCGTTCGGCGCATAGCTGCAGCTTTGGCCGCATCCATGCTGGCCTGTTTTTCTGCTGCAAACACTGCTGAAATTCGGCTGACTATCGCTTCGAGCCATGTCACCGCCTTGCCCTGGGTTGGCGTGATGCATTCGCTGGTCGTGCCGGAATCAAATCGCCGTCTCGAAGCCATGGGCAGTCCGCACCACATTCGCTGGACCGAGGCCTACGGCGGTTCATTGTATAAGCTCGAAAATACCCTTGAAGCAGTGGAAATTGGTCTCACCGACATTGGCTGGGTAGGCACGTTGTGGGAACTTTCGAAGATGCCGCTGCAAAACGTCACCTATTATGCGCCGTTCGTGACCGACGACTTTCAAATGCTCTACGAGATCATGAATGAGCTTCACGACGAAGTGCCAGCTTTAAACGATGCGTGGACTGCTCAAAACCAGCGTTTCCTGGGCGGCAGCGTGTTGGACACGTATCATTTAATGACCAACTTCCCGGTCAATTCTGTCGAAGATTTGCGTGGCCGGAAGATTTTGGCGCCGGGACCGTCGGCGACCTGGCTGGAAGGGACCGGTGCCGTTGCGGTGGAAGGCGGGCTGACCACATATTACACCCAGATTCAAACAGGTGTGGCGGATGGTGTGCTCACCATATTGACGGGTGCGCCGCCCTATCGAATTCACGAGGTTGCACCTTACATCACTCTAGTTGGCTTGGGCGGGCAACTCACTGGCGGCATGTCAATCAACCTCGATACTTGGAACGAGCTGCCGGATGAAGTGCGTGACGTATTGGCACAGCTGGGCCGCGAGTACAGCGTGGGCGTCGCCAACGAATTGGGCATCCGTTACGAGCGCGGGCTCGAGTCGATGCAGGCCGAAGGGGCAACCGTGAGCCAGCTACCCATCGAGGAGAAACTCAAGTGGCTCAATGGCATGCCAAATATCGCCAGGCGCTGGGCGGAGGCTACCGAGGCGCGCGGCATTCCGGCACTGGAAGTACTCGGAATATACATGAACGCCGTTCGGGCGCGCGGTGGTCAACCATTGCGCAACTGGGATCTCGAAGAGTAGTTGCAGCGCATGTTATCGATCGGTTTTGAGAAGCTCATACGTTGGATGAACGGCGCCGGCGTCGTTTGGATTTTCGCGATCATGTTGATGATTTGCGCCGACATTGTCGGGCGCAACGTGTTCGATAGTCCAATCGCATTCGTTCCCGAGGCAGTGTCGTTATCGTTGGTCGCCTGTGTATTTTTGCAGCTGGCTTATGCGCTTCACCAAAACCGGCTGACACGCGCGGAATTTCTGCTCAATAAATTTCAAGATTCGCATCCAGCTCTGATTCTTGGCTGGAAAACGCTGCTGGCCGTTTTGGCGGTGGCTATTTTGCTGTTGATGACGATTGGCGCCTGGCCGGATTTTGTGCGGGCTTTTCAAACGGCTGAATTTGCCGGCGTCGAGGGCAACTTTACGATTCAAGTTTGGCCTATCAAGTTGATCATCGTTGTCGGCGCGCTAATTGCTGCTTGCGAATGTCTGCGTGAGGCATTCCATGGAGACGCTGTCGGCTCGTCATCGCCGGTCAATGCTGGTGACTTATCGCAGCGCTCATGGGCGGGCGTAGGCGTTGTTCTTTTGATGGCTGCAGGCGTAGCCATTCTATGGTTGGGAAATTTCTCGCAGCAAACGGTAGGCGGGTTCATGATCGCTGGCGTGCTGCTATTGATAGCGCTCGGCATGCCGATAGCGATCGCATTGCTGATCACCGGTTTTGTGGGCCTGGCAGTGCTGAAACAGGATTTCGGTATCGCGACCCGCACATTGTCGCTTGCCGCCGAAGGCACCATCTCGGAATACGTTTTTGCGACAGTACCGCTGTTTGTATTGATGGGCTTGTTTGTGCAGGTTTCTGAGATAGGCCGCGATGCGTTTCGCGCTGCGCAACAATTGTTTGGCTGGGTGTATGGCGGATTGGGCGTCGCCACTGTCGCTGCCAATGCCATCTTTGCTGCGATAACCGGAATCTCGATCGCATCAGCCGCGATATTTGCAAAGATCGCTGTGCCGGAAATGGTGAGGCAAGGATATACGCCAAAATTCGCCGTCGGGCTCACGGCGGGATCGTCGGTCCTGGGAATGCTGATCCCCCCGAGCTTATTGCTGATTATCTATGGTGTGATTGCTGAGGTGTCTATCGGCGGTCTGTTCGTGGCTGCAATTATTCCGGGCATTATTCTCGCGGCAGCTTTCGCAATCGGTGTCGTTTTGATGGCCAGGTTTGCCCCTGGGTTTGTCGGCGACGTTCGGCCAGACGCGGCGTCAAAAGGTGACGGCGCAGCTACCGGCAGCGATGGCAGTCCGTGGCTGGGCATGTTGCCCGTATTATTGCTTATCGTGTTGGTGCTCGGCGGCATCTATGGTGGCTACTTTACGCCAACAGAAGCCGGTGCAGCGGGCGCTTTTGCCGCGATGTGTCTTGCGTTAATCAAACGTCGCCTCACTTGGGCGAAGCTTTGGGAAGTCGTGCGCGAGACGGGCCAAGTGTCGGTTACCATTTTATTTCTGATTATCTGTGCCAGCACATTTAGTCGTATGTTGACGCTTACGGAACTGCCTCAGGATATTGGCGCGTTTCTCGGTGGTGGTCTCAGCATGTTTAGTTTTTTGGCTATCTATTTACTGCTGTTGATCGTCCTCGGCACCGTGCTCGACTCAACGTCGATTCTCTTGATTATATTGCCGCTGGCGCTGCCCGTAGTTTCGGCGCTCGGAGGCGATCTTATCTGGTTTGGAATCGTGACGGTTGTTGGCATCGAGATCGGGCTATTGACCCCACCGCTGGGACTCAGCGTATACGTTATCAAGTCCAGCCTCGACGATAAGAACATTACGCTCGGCACTATTTTTGCCGGAGCATTTCCATTCGTGTTAATTACGCTTGCCGTCACCATCCTGCTAATGGCGTTTCCGGTTTTGTCATTGTGGTTGCTGTGATTGCGATTCGGTCATGCGGCTCGAGTTTTTTTGGTTGTCCGGTGAGTGAGGTTTTTCGATGAGCGAGCAACCTGAGTATCCTGATTTGCACTCTCCGCAGGTTCATGCCGCTTTGGAGACTTACTGGCGCAATAATCTTCGGATCATGGCCGGACTGTTGTGCTTGTGGGCGTTCGCTTCCCTGGGGTGCGGCGTCTTGTTTGCCGATTGGCTGAACCAGTTCGATTTGCCATTTACTGGATTCCCGCTGGGTTTTTGGTTTGCTCAGCAGGGCAGCATCATTGTTTTTGTGTTGTGCATATTGATGTATTGCATTGCAATGAACCAGCTCGATCGGCGGCACCATAACATGCTCGAATCACTTAAAGCGGCGGAGTCTAAGGATGGAAACTAAGACTTGGACGCTGCTGTTCGTTGGCGTCACTTTCACCCTGTATTTGACTATCGCGTGGCTGGCTCGCGTGCGCGACACACGCGGTTTTTATGTGGCAGGCCGTGGCGTACCAGCGATGGCAAACGGCATGGCCACTGCTTCGGACTGGATGAGCGCATCGTCGTTCATTTCCATGGCAGGCCTGATCTCGTTTATGGGATATGCCGGCGGCGTTTATCTGATGGGTTGGACCGGCGGTTATGTGCTGCTGGCGCTGTTGCTGGCGCCCTATCTGCGCAAGTTCGGCGCCTATACGGTGCCCGACTTCCTCGGCACCCGCTACGGCGGCAACCTGCCCAGGTTCCTG
>JAHEEO010000010.1:20633-24128 GCA_024640665.1 Rhodospirillales bacterium
GCGGGGTTGGCATCGTCTTCAGCCGCTTTCTCGAAGTGGATATAAACACGGGCGTCGTATTCGGTATGGCGATTGTGTTTGTCTATGCGACGCTTGGTGGCATGAAGAGCATCACTTGGACGCAAGTCGCCCAGTATTGGGTATTGATTACTGCGTTCTTGATCGCCGCAATCGCAATCGCGATTAAGTTGACGGGTATACCGCTTCCCTCTCTGGCAATGGGCAGCGAGCTCAAGCCCGAATTTGCCGGGGGCCAAACAGTCTATTTACTCGAGCGTCTCAACCAAATCCACGCAGACCTCGGCTTTTCTGGATACACAGATACGTTCGTCGGCGCGTGGGACAAAGCCAACGTTTTTTTTGTTGCGCTGGCATTGATGGCTGGCACAGCGGGCTTGCCGCATGTTTTGGTGCGGTTCTATACGGTCAAGAGCGTCCGCGCTGCACGTTGGAGCGCGATGTGGGCTTTGTTCTTTATTTCCATCCTATATTTGACGGCGCCTGCAACGGCTGCGTTCGCGCGGTTTTTCATGATTGACAGCTTGAACGGTTCTACTGCCGAGTCGCTGCCGGCGTGGTACGACAATTGGGAGCAAACGGGACTCATCTTTTGGCTCGACGACGGCGACGGACGGGTACGCTATTCCAATCGTGCGGATAATGAAATTTTTCGCACAGGTACGCTGACTGCGACAGATCTCCTGAATCTGCAAAGCGACCATCAAACGTGGATTAACAGTAACGGTACCGCCGGAACCGATGGCCGGGTCGTCCTGACTGACATGGGGCTGGCAGGCCCCGACCAAGATATTATCGTGCTGGCTACGCCTGAAATGGCAGAGCTCAGCGCTTGGATTGTTGCACTAATTGCCGCCGGGGGACTTGCAGCGGCATTGTCGACGGCCAGCGGGTTGTTGTTGGTGATTTCGTCTGCGGTTGGTCACGATCTCTACTATAAGGTCCTGAATCCGCAGGCCACGGAAAAACAAAGATTGCTGGTTGGGCGAGCTGTCATCGGCGTCGCAGTGGTGATCGCTGGCTTATTCGGGATTTATCCGTTTGGTTACGTAAGTCAGGTGGTCGCGTTCGCATTCGGGCTTGCTGCATCCAGC
Organism: Rhodospirillales bacterium; assembly: GCA_024640665.1. Classification (GTDB taxonomy): domain Bacteria; phylum Pseudomonadota; class Gammaproteobacteria; order Steroidobacterales; family Rariloculaceae; genus JAHEEO01. The sequence goes on from JAHEEO010000010.1 coordinate 21,746, forward strand.
GTTTTCCCTGTTTTGATCATGGGTGTTTTCAGTAAACGCGTCGGAACCATTCCGGCTATAGTTGGCATGCTGGTTGGCATCGGATTCACCGGTTTCTATATCGTCGCATGCGTGTCTTTCGGTATGCAGCCGTGGACTTTTGGCTTGTTCGAAAACGGCATCAATCCGCAAGGTATCGGAGTAGTCGGCATGGTGTTGAACTTTGGTGTCACGCTAGCCCTGACGCCGTTGTTCGATGCGCCGAGTCAGGCGTCGCAAGACATGGTCGACCGTGTGCGCGAGCCGGAAGGCTTCGGCCCAGCTACTCGGATCGAGCAGGCGGTAGACCACTAGCGGCTAGCGATATCGCTGCAAAGTCCGTGCGGTCATTCGCGCTAGCCTCGAGGCTAGCGCGATTAAGTAAGCGGTGCTGTCAATTAGCAACTTGACACTGAGCAAACCGCCATACTGAATTTTATTCCGAAGCGAAAGCTCGAAAAGCCCATGGGCATCATCGAGGTAAGCATTTACAGTTGGGTTTTTCCTCAGCAATCGATCGATAGCTCGCGAATGTCTGGCAGCCATCAGTGCGCCGATTGCCAGAAACAGCAGTCCTGGAACAATCGGCAACACCATGCCGATAGCGCCTAGGGCGAGACATGTCAGAATGACCAGACAAGCGGCGATTTTTGTCGTGAATTTGCTGACGCGACCCATTTTCATAGTTGTATTGATGGCCGCTATTCGTATCGATAGTGGCGTCTATGTGGTGGAGTTTTTATTGGCGCGAGTAGAAAGTAAAAAATCCAGGCAAACCAGGACAAGAAGATGATCGCCAATATCCAGGCAAGTTTTTCGGTGCCAGTGGTCTCATCGGAATTGGCGATCAGCAGAATCGGCAGCAGCCAGAGCAAAATGCAGACAAGCGGAATTGCGATGGCTAGGCCAAAGGCCAGAACCGGAGCAAGCACGGTCAAGCCGACGCCCAGTAGGACCAACAAGAACAAAGCAGCTAGCACATTCATCAGTGACTCCGGTCGTTGCGAAATTGCACATTCATAGATCTAGTAAAGCGAAAAGCATGCCAATGCTTGAAATCTCGTAAAATCAATAACTTAGAGAAATTCGTCCGCTGCTTAGCGTGAAAAAGTTGATTTCGTGACGATTAGTTAGCGAATTTGACCTATTGGTTCGCTCAGTGGCTCCGCGACTGCGGACGCGTTAAACGGGTGGCTATTTCCGTTAAGATGGGAGGTTATGGAATTGAAAGTTTCGACCCTATTTTGCAAGTCGCCGGCGGCCTTCACATTAGCGGTCGCGCTTGTATTGGGCGCATGTTCGCGTGAACCGATTAGCGCTTCAGTCGATGAGCAGTGGACGCTGCTCGAAACCTTTTGTGTCGATTGTCATAATGCTGCTGAATATGCGGGCGATCTTTCGTTTGAATCGTTGACGCCCGAAGACATTGACGCACACCCGGAAATCTGGGAGAAGGTTGCCATCAAATTGCGCGGCGACTTAATGCCACCGCCGGGTAACCCACAGCCCAATGCCGCGAATGTGGACGCTTTCGTCAGTTCTCTCGAGAGCACGATCGACAAAGTAGCCAGCACGCCACGCGCCGGCCATGTGCCGGTGCAACGATTGAGCCGAACCGAATACGCGCTTGCAGTCAAAGACTTATTGGATGTCGAGATAGATCCGGCAGAGTATCTGCCAACCGAAATGGAAGTCGATGGCTTTACCAATATGGCCGCGGCGTTGAGCGTATCACCCGCATTTCTCGAGCAATATGTGAGCGTTGCGCGTCGCGTTGCGCGGCTTGCAGTCGGCGAACCGCAGCCCAAGCTTTCGAGCGCTTACTTCGCGCCTCCTGGCGGTAACCAGGATCAGTACGTGGATGGTATGCCTCTGGGCACGCGCGGCGGCACATCGTTCTTGCACAATTTTCCAGCCGATGGAGAGTATCGAGTCAACATTACGGATCTCGATGTTGGCTTGTATCCGCGTTCGCTGGAAACGGAGCACACGCTCGTTATGCTGCTTGATCGCGCTGAGGTTTTTAGGCAAAACCTGGGCGGACCCGATGACCTGGCTTTGGTCGATCGAGGGGGCGCGCCGGCTCGCGCCGAAATCATGGAGCGTTTTGCCAACATTCCCGTTAATGTTACAGCTGGTGTTCACGAAATCGTCGTTACGTTTGTTGAGCGCGCACGCGCTGCGACGGATGGCGTCACCTTCGGCTTCACGCCGTACGGTGGATTCAGCTTTTCGGGTCAGATGCGAGTGCCTCGAATCATTGGCGGCATTGAGCTCGTTGGTCCATTCAATTCAACCGGTTTGTCGCGCACCTCTAGTCGAGAGAAAATCTTTCTCTGCGAGCCAGAGGTTATTGGTCGCGAGA
>JAHEEO010000174.1 GCA_024640665.1 Rhodospirillales bacterium
TCAAGGAGATTGCCGACAAGCTCTGTTTGAAACAAGCACCCCGCGGCCGAGATCCAATTCAACAGCTCTGACGTGCCGTCTCTGAATAGTTTGTGATCGACACCCTTTAGCCAGCTCGCATCCCTGCCTTGAATGGCAGCAATTAGTTCCGCATCGAAGCTTTCGTTGATGACGAAATGCGACATCCCACCGGAACCGATGATTGCAACTCTGACGTCCGCATCCCAAGCAGAAATCACATCGAACAACAGTTCACCCATGGCATAACATCGCCACGGCCGCGGCTGATTTGGCGGGAAAAAAGTGTTCGTGATGATCGGCAAAGACGGCACAGCATGGTCGCGCATGACACGCCGAATGATGTACGCAAACGCATGTGGCGTTCCGAGGTGGTGATGCGGCGACGGGTGTTCCGGCCAGGCATTCGACGCGGCAAAATCCCAGCCTTCTTCGAGGCCTTTTTCGAATACACGGGCGGCCAGCTCCGGCAACGCTGGATACTCCGTGCGTACGTCGGGTCGATTTGCCCATTCGGATTCCGCAATCCCCGGCGGTAGCTTTGCTGTTCGCGCTTCGGGCATCGGCCCGTTCCAAAACGTATCACCGTAATAGACGGTATAGGCCGGCTGACACGCCGGCAGCATGAGTTCGCGCTGATCGTTACCGAAAATTACGCAGACATCCGGTTGCACTTCGGCCCAGACGTCGGCCAACTCATCGATCGCAGTTTGACATGCCGCGTGATGGCGCGTTCGTGCGTCGAGCGTTGCCCGCTCGCCCAGTTTCTCATCGCGCCGCAGTTCGATGAGTTGGTCAAACCCGTAACGCTCACCGGCGTACCAATGCTGGCGCGCCTTGTCTGCCGGCACGCGCAACATCCACTGCTCCGGCGTGGTGTTTAGTTGTGGACCGTGGGTCGTCCATACACCCAACACGATTTGAGCCATTTTAGATCTTTCGAACGTCGGTCAACGAATGGGTTTTCGCAATGAATACCGCGCGAACTAGTCGCCGGGCAGGCCGAAAACGAATAAGCTATTACCCATTGCTACCGCAATGTATTGACGACCGTCGATGGCGTACGACATCGGACCGTTTGAGCCTTGGCCGCCGAGGCTGGTGCGCCACAGCATTTCACCAGAACGCGCATCGAGCGCGTAAAAGTACCCTTCGCGGCTGCCAGTGAAAAGTAGATTCGTCGCCGTGGTCAGCACTCCGCTGTGCGAAACGTCGGTGGTCGGGAAACGCCAAACTTGCTCACCAGTACTCGGATCGATTGCGATGACAGCGCCATTGCCGACCGCGTCGGTCCAATTATTGATTGGCTGACGGCCGAAACCCGGAACATTTGCGGCGCCGGCTATTGGACCAGCCAGCGTGCCGCCACCGAAGTTCCGGCCCGGCTGATAGTCGACCTCGACCGGCTGAAAAATGTGGCCGTAGTTTTCCCAGGCCGTCAGATAGAACAGCCCGGTATTCGGATTGTAAGAAGGCGAATACCAGTTGGTGCCGCCCTGGACGCCTGGATACGTAACGGCCTCCGTCCCCTGGGGCGTTTCATAAGGACGACCGGCTTCATCAAGGCCGCTGGCCCAGTTGAGCTTGACGAACGGCGTGCCGTCGAGAAACGTACCGGTCACGCGGTCGAGCACATAAAAAAAGCCGTTGCGGTTACCCCAAAGCATCAGCTTGCCGCTGGAAAACTCATCTGTCTCGAGATCGACGAGTACGGGAATCTGCACCGCGTCATAGTCGTACGGATCGTTCGGCGTGAACTGAAAATGCCACTCGAGTTCGCCGGTGTCTGCGTTCAGTGCGACGACGCTATCCGAGTAGAGGTTGTCACCAGGGCGTTGCGCCGGGTTCCAGTCGGGACCCGGGTTGCCGATGCCCCAATACGTGAGATTGAGCTCGGGATCGTAGGAGCCCGTCAACCAGACCGACCCGCCGCCGTGCATCCAGGCATCACCGCCGTCTTCCCAGGTTTCGAATCCCGGCTCGCCGGGCGCTGGAATCGTATGAAAGCGCCAAACCTCCTCGCCGGTGTCGGCGTCGTACGCAGCGATAAACCCGCGAATGCCGAACTCGCCGCCTGCAACACCGACGATGACTTTGTCCTTGATGACCAAAGGCGCGAGGGTCATCGCGTAGCCCAAACTTGGATCCGCAACGCTGTTACGCCAAACGGGCTGTCCGGTGGTCGTATCGAGCGCGATAAGTTCAGCGTCTAACGTCGCCATGAAAACTTTGTCACCGAGAATGCCTAGACCGCGGTTGACACGGCCGCAGCAAGGCCTGGCTTCCGCCGACGCGTCATGCTGATAACGCCAGAATACGCGGCCTGACGCGGCATCGACGGCTATTGCCGTATTCGGTGCTTCGGTCAAATACATGATGCCGTCGACGACCAGTGGCGTCGTTTCGAATGCTTCGAGTGACTGCGCCTGGAATATCCACTTGAGCTCGAGATCGTCGACATTACCGGGCCGAATCTCACGCAGCAGCGTATGCCGCTGGCTCGCATAAGAGCCCGAATAAGTCAGCCAGTTTTGCGGTTCATCGTCCGCGTTGACGAGCCGTTCAAAACTCACCTGAGCGTTCGTTGCTTGGCCGACCAGGCAAAGCAGCATTGGAGCAAAACTCGTTAATGCAAATCGTTTCGTTGCCGTCATCGGTCGAACCCTTTTAGTGACAGGAGATACGCGACAAAGTCTGCAATCTCCATCTCGGTAAACGTTTCGCCATAAGCAGGATGTGCAGACTCCATGCCGACGTCAAATTCGCGAAGCGTAGTCTTGTCGAGCGCCACGAGCCGCCCGGTATCGGTGACCAGCTGCACCGTAAACGTGTCTTCATTGAGTCGACGCCCGCTAATCACGGTGCCGCCCGCCGTCACAGCACGCACGGGGCGGTTGAGCGGCAGCAAGGCTTCATCGGGCGCAATCAGCGTGCGTTGTAACGTTGCCGCCGTGCGCAAGGCACCGATGGCACTCAAGTCCGGCGCAGCCAATGGCCCTATGCTGCCGAACCGGTGGCAACTCGTGCAGTCGCCTTTACCTTCGAACAGCACGCGACCGCGCGCGGCGTCGCCAATGGACGTGCCGCTCGCGTCAAACGAACTCATGTTGCGCAAATAGGCCACGAGCGCCGTCAGCTCGGACGCCGCGTAGCCGGTCGGCACCATGGCAGTGCCGGAAATCCCATCGCTAATTACTCGGGAGAGTTCACGATCGGATGTCGCATTACGAAACTGGCCGTTACGAAGGTTGGCCTGGGGCATCAAGTCGCCGCGTTCGCCATGACAGGCGATACAACGCTCGGAAAATAGCTGTGCCCCGTATTCGATGTCGGCCCGCTCATACTGGCCGATGTGCTGCTGCGCAACGGCAGCAACGCCCGTCAACGTCAATATGGCGCCTACGCCGAACAAAACGGCAGTCCCGGCAATCGTATTGCGCTGAGTTGAATAGCTCCGCATAAATTCCCCCTCTGGCATACTCGCGACGCACCTCTAGTGCACGCACGGCATGAATCGTATTATCGTCACTGCAAGCGTTCGAGCCTACACGGCGATCTCGTTCACGTCGAGCATTCGGGCCTTTAAAGGTGTGCCAAAATAGATGAATACGACAGCCCAGCGACAGTACGGTGACGGCGACGCCTCGTTCCAAGCCGCTGGTGGTGAACTCGGGATACGCCGCTTAGTCGATGCGTTTTTTGACCGCATGAGCATGGACTCGAGGTACGCCACCATCTATGCGATGCATCCGGCGGACAAATTGACATCGCGGGACAAGCTTTGCCGGTTTCTGTGCGGCTGGCTCGGAGGACCCAAGCGTTACCAGGAAAAATATGGCCCAATCAACATTCCCGCCGCACACCAACATCTGTCAATCACAACAACCGAGCGCGATCAGTGGCTGAGCTGCATGGCAGAGACGATCGCCGAGCAATCGTTTCACGCGGAGTTCAAACACTATTTGCTGGTGCAACTTGCTGTGCCGGCCGACGCGATTCGGCGCCGCTGCGCCCACAACTTGAGTAGTTAATAATTTAATGTTGCAACGGCGCGGCCGTCTTGCGTGGCAATAAAAAACTAGCGGGCCTGCTTTGGCGGATCGATAAAACGCAAGCCACCGGTCTTTATCCATACGCGCGCACCCTGGGTTCCGGCCTTTGCTCGGAGCTCGCTGCCGATAGGGACACGCAGCCAGGAATGGCGGTTAAGCGTATCTCGCCCTTCAACAAAATTCCCATCTAATACGAGTAGCTCCGCGCCACCGGTGGTATCGAGCGTGACCTCAGCGCCCGGCGCCCATTGTTCCATGCGCACTTCTTCGCGTTGATCCTTAAATAATGGCGATACAGAAACTCCGGGACGTTCGGCGTGCGGTACCGCACCCAGCTTGTCCATGCGGGTAATGATGGGGGTTCGATCCGCTGGATCGAATTGCCACAACTTCACGAAAATGATGCAGCCCAACTCAGAGCCGGGTGTGTGCCGTGATTGCGGTGGATTACGAATGTACGAACCCACGGGAAAAGCGCCATGCTCGTCCTGAAACACACCGTCCAACACGATGAATTCCTCGCCGCCGGAATGGATGTGCGGCGAGAAATGACTGCCTGGTGCGTAGCGGACTATTGAGGTGGCTCTCGCGACTTCATCGCCAATTCGATCCAGCATGCGCCGTTGCACACCCGGCATGGGCGAATCCACCCAGTCCAGCTCCTCGCTGTGTACTACGGTTCTCAGACTGAAGTCTGCGTTCAGCTCCATCCAATTTCCCTCTGTTTGATTTGTGCCGCAAGGCTAATCAAATCGATAACGATAGTACACGCCCTACCAACACATTCGCAGACAAACCGGCCTGAGCGCGATCAGCGGCCGATATCGTCAACCTCTCTGGGACAGGTCGCAGGCTGCACGACGTCGGCTCCAAAAATTTCAACCAGGTGATGAAACTCGTCGCAGCGAAGATTGAGATTTCCGGTCAAATCAATGTATGTCAGGCCACCTAAACTATAAAGTGGCTCTATCGATGTCAGCTGATTATTCCGCAACGAAACTCTTTGCAATCTTGTCAGCGTGCGCAACGAAGTAATATCCGAAATGTTGTCGTCATCGAGTACAAGCTCATGCAACTGCGTGAGCTCTGACAACGAACCTATACCAAGATTAGGATTGGCGGACATCAAAAGGATTTCAAGATTCACCAACGGAACCAGAGCCGCCGTGTCCGTTACGTGATTTTGGCTGAGATCGAGATAGATCAAGCCAGTCAGTGGCGAGAGCGCTGTCGCATCAGAAATATTATTGTGACTCAGATCCAGCTCTAGAAGAGTCGTCTTATCGGTGATCCCCGCAATATCGACGATCCGGTTGTGACTTAACGAAACAATTTCAAGCGATAGCCAATTCTTAAGCCAGTCGAGTTTTTCTATACGATTATGATCAAGATTGAGATAAGTGATATGTCTTGCGTCCGGACTACTGAACGTCTTCAGTTTATTGAAAGACAGATCGATGAACTGCAACTGCGGCAATTTCGTAAGCGACTCAGTAGTTGTTATTTGGTTGTGTGCCAGATCCAGGTCATCAAGATTAGTCAAATGTTCAATGCCATCTAAATTTGCAATGCCCTTGTCTTCAGCATTGTTGCACCGTAAAGTTTTTACATAGCCTGCCTCTGGCCATTGATTATCTTTCGCAGTAATAACGACGCAGGCCCTCAAGTCACTATCGGCGAAGGCCAGCTCGCTGACCGGCGTATAAACATCGAGAGGTGCTCGCGGAGCGCACGACCAGATGCACACACATGCAAACAATATATAGATCATTTTCATAGCTTCAATTCCAACCTAATTACACGTTCTGTGGGATTGGTTCCGACTAGGTTCGCCAGAATGCTGGCGTCAACAAAACCAGAACCGTAAATATCTCCAGTCGACCAAGCAACATGGCGAGAACCATTATGAATTTGCTTTCCGAGCTGACCGTTACGAAATTACCTGCCACGTCACCGAGCCCCGGACCCAAATTATTTAGCCCCGTTGCCACAGCCGAAAATGCTGTAACTTGATCCATTCCATCAAACATCAAGGCGACCATAAACACGGCAAACACGGCAACATAAACCGTAAAGAAACCCCAAATTCCCTCAATCGCCGTATCCAGAACAACGCGGTCTTCCACCTTAATCGGCGAAATAGCCTTTGGATGAATCAACCGTCGAACATGGACGCCGACTTGCTTTGCCAGAACGACAAAACGGATTACTTTCATGCCGCCAGCGGTGGAACCAGCACAACCACCAATAAAACTTGAAAAAATCATGGTGACTGGCAGCGCCAGCGGCCACAGCGAGAAGTCATCAATGCCATATCCAGTGCTCGAAATTACAGACACCACTTCAAAGCCTGCAAGACGCAATGCATGCAGAGGAGATTCGTTTACGCCATTTTTGTGCAGCACGCCACCGATAACGAGCGTCATCACGAGAGCAAGTCCAAGAAATGTTCGAATTTGGCCATCACGCCCATAGGCACGAAATTTGAGCGCTCTCCAAACCAAGAAGTGGGTGCTGAAACT
>JAHEEO010000011.1 GCA_024640665.1 Rhodospirillales bacterium
CCATCGCGTCAGCAACCAAAAGCCCAGCGAAACCGAACAGACAAACGATAACGAAGAGATAGCCGATCGGAATAAAACGCCGCCGATCCAGACGACTCACAACCCCGCCAAACAATAGAACGATGATCAGCGAAACGATCGAAGTGCCGACAAACAACCAACGCAGGTCATCCATGCCGCGCGAGACACCCATTGCTTCACGAACCGGGCGCAGAAAGAAATAGCCACAGAGAACGCAAAAATAGAACAATGCAGAAAGCACTGCCAGTGGCAACTCGCCCTTGCGAAAATTCAGTAAACGCGACGCTAAACCAGACACGGCATCCTCCCCTGCAATCGACGCTCGCATGAGCTCCTCAAGGCAGCCCGCAGCGAAGTATAGCGGCGCGGCGGCCTATAGGGGATATTCACTCATTGGTTAATCGGTACCATGAGCTTAATCAGCGCCATGGCCCATACGATTTTAGAGCCGGCACCAATCAGTGGCACAAAGCCAGCAAGCGAAGTAGATTGCGCATCCTATGACAGCAAACTCGGTCAAGAGACCAGGATGGCAGTTCTGGATCGATCGCGGCGGAACGTTTACCGACGTGATCGCCCGCGATCCTGGCGGACACCTGCATTCCCACAAGCTGCTTTCCGAGCAACCCAGCAAATATGCTGATGCTGCGGTGGCGGGCGTCCAGCAAATACTCACGGATCAATCCGCTCACGCAGCGGCGATCGAGTCCATCAAGATGGGGACAACCGTCGCGACAAACGCCCTGCTGGAACGTCGCGGCGAGCCTACGGTGTTTTTAACCACCGCTGGCTTTGCCGATATTCTGAGGATCGGTACTCAACAGCGCCCGGACATTTTCGCGCTCGATATCGAATTGCCGCAGATGCTCTACAGCCGTGTAATTGAGGCCGAAGAACGCATCTCGGCCGGCGGCGAAGTCGTTTGCCGATTGAACGAAAAGAAATTGCATTCGGAACTGACCGCCGCAGCCGCAAAAGGCTTCCGGAGCATCGCAATTGCTTTCTTACACGGCTACACGAATGGAGTACATGAACGCCGTGCTGCTGCCATTGCCCGAGATGTCGGCTTCACCCAGGTTTCGGTATCCCATGAAGTAAGCCCAACGATCAAGATCGTCCCGCGGGGCGATACGACGCTGGTCGACGCCTATCTAACACCAGTGCTTCGGCGTTACGTCGATTCTGTGCGAGCCGGTTTGGCTGACATCACAGACGGCGCGTCTTTGCAGTTCATGCAAAGTCACGGAGGGCTCACCGATGCAGCAAGCTTTCGCGGCAAAGACAGCATCTTGTCCGGACCGGCTGGTGGCGTGGTTGGCATGGTCAAGACCGCTGGTGCCGCGGGTTACCAACGAATCATTGGCTTCGACATGGGCGGCACTTCGACCGATGTCACTCTCTTTAACGGTGCATATGAGCGCACGACCGAAACGACCATCGCTGGCGTTCGCATCACCGCTCCCATGCTCGACATTCACACAGTCGCCGCTGGCGGTGGTTCGATTATTCAGTTTCTGGCGGGCAGAATCCAAGTCGGGCCCGAGTCCGCTGGCGCTGATCCGGGGCCTGTCGCGTATCGTAACAATGGCCCGCTCACACTAACCGATGCGAATGTCTTGCTGGGAAGAATACAAGCCGACTACTTTCCGGCGATTTTCGGCCCGACCCATGATGCGCCGTTAGATACCGCTCTTGTGAGAAGCAAATTCCAAGCACTGGCTGACGCAGTCAACGCAGCAACCGAAAGCAACAACAGCGCTGAGTCACTTGCCGCAGGCGCCCTGACCATCGGCATCGAACACATGGCGCAAGCGGTCAAGCAGATTTCCATCCAGCGTGGCATCGATCTGGGCGCTTACACCTTGTGCTGTTTCGGCGGAGCGGGCGGCCAACACGCATGTGCAGTTGCAGACGCACTGGGCATTCGCACAGTGTTTATTCATTCGTTGGCGGGCCTCTTATCAGCATTTGGCATGGGCGTAGCCGATGAGCGCTTCATCAAGCGCCAAACGATTGAGGCAAAATTGTGCAATTCCTCTCTGCCCGGGATCGCCGGGGTTGCCGATACGCTCGCAGCCGAATTGGCAGCGCAACAAACTGCTGCACCGGCAGCTGGTTCTTCGCGTCGCATTGAAATGCGCATCAACGTAAAAGTCGCCGGCACAGACACGACGTTTGCCATTCGTTATGAGCCTGAAGCGTCATTTGAAGCGCTCACAAAGCGCTTTAGTACCGCACACAGCCAGCACTTTGGGTTTGAAGCATCGGCGCATGAGCTAATCGTGGACTCCCTCGAAACCGAACTCATAATTGAACGCGACTCACCAGCTTTCGACTTGCCCGCCTGCGACGACCAAACTTCGGTATCGAGTGATTACAAAACTGTTTGGTTCAGCGGTAAAGCTGTGCAAACCCCCATTTACGAAAGGTCGAGGCTCCAAGTCGACTTCAGCATCGCAGGACCCGCCCTGATCGTCGAAGAAAACTCCACCACTGTTTTGGAACCGGGCTGGAAAGGGCATCTCGATCACGCGAAGAATCTAATATTGACGCGGGTCGGGTCGCGCGGGCACACACGCCAGACGATCACGACGAATGAAGGGGCCGATGCCGTCAAGCTGGAAATCTTCAACAACGCCTTTATGCATGTTGCGGAACAGATGGGAATCGTACTGCAAGCCACTGCGCACTCGGTCAATATTAAAGAGCGAATGGACTTTTCCTGTGCTGTCTTTGACCGGTGCGGCGAGTTGATTGCGAATGCTCCGCACGTTCCCGTTCATTTGGGCTCCATGGGTGATACGGTGCAGGCTGTGCTTGCTGCGCAAGAAGGCAGTCTGCGCAAAGGCTGCGCTTATATGTCCAATGCGCCGTACCAAGGCGGAACACATCTTCCGGACATTACGGTCGTCACGCCTGTCAGTCTCGGCCCGCACGATACGATCGATTTTATCGTTGCGAGCCGCGCCCACCATGCCGATGTTGGCGGCATCACTCCCGGCTCAATGCCGCCATTCAGTCAGTCCATTCACGACGAGGGCGCCATGTTCGAAAGCGTCTGCATCGTGCGCGATAACAGATTTGCAGAAGCAGCAGCGCGCAGCGCGCTCACAAACACGCGCATACCGGCCCGTAATCCAAATAGAAACATTGCAGACCTCAGAGCGCAGATAGCAGCAAATGCTCGCGGTGCAACAGAACTCGCGCGCCTCGTAAACCGCTATGGCGGCGACGAATGTAAACGCTATGTCAGCTTCATGAAGAAGAATGCAGCCTCGGCTGTGCGGCAAGCCATAACCGGCCTGGACGACGGTTCGGCAACGGTTAAATTGGATAACGGCCTCGCAATCTCTGTAAACGTTGCGATTGACCGCGACACGGGCACGGCTGTCGTTGATTTTTCCGGCACAAGCGCGACCAGCACCGGCAACCTCAACGCACCACTGGCGGTTGCGAGATCCGCGGTCCTGTACGTTTTTCGGACACTTGTACAGCAAGCCATTCCGCTAAATGCCGGCTGCCTCGAGCCGCTCAAGCTAATCGTTCCTGAAGACTGCCTGATAAATCCGCAACCGCCTGCTGCTGTTGTTGGCGGCAACGTTGAAACATCGCAACGCATAGTGGATGCTCTGATGCTTGCGCTCGGCAAACTGGCAAGTTCGCAAGGCACAATGAACAATCTTACGTTTGGCAATTCCCAATATCAGTACTACGAGACGATTTGCGGCGGCGCCGGCGCGAGTGTAAACGCGGCTGGCGCCAGTGCCGTTCACACGCACATGACAAATTCTCGATTAACGGACCCCGAAGTGCTCGAGACTCGCTACCCAGTGCGTATTCGCCGCTTCCAAATTCGCACGGGCAGCGGTGGACTCGGCAAACACAACGGCGGAGATGGCGTGATTCGCGACATCGAATTCCTCGAAGACATGACGGCTGCCATTCTCTCCAATTGCCGGAAAGTGCCACCCCACGGAATCCTGGGCGGCGGCGACGGCCTATGCGGCAGTAATTACGTTATCGCCAGTAACAATACGGCAGCGGAGCCGCTTGGCGGAATAGCCCAGCGCGATATGCACACCGGTGACCGACTCATCATTGAAACGCCCGGCGGCGGGGGATACGGAGCGCGCTAACCGGCGAGCTGATCTGCCTCTAACGCCCGCGCGCTTTGTACATGGCAACCCGCACGAGTCAGAGTAAAGTCATAGAGCAGAAACTCTGCCGGACGGTGTAAGGCAAACCCAACCCTCACTCGTTCGCCGAGTGATTTGCTAGTGTGCGGCAAGCGCTTTACCACGAACGCTTCATCATCCGTACCTGCTGCAAAGGCCCCTCGCTGGCTCAAGTCATGCAAGAACGAACTGACGGCGCTTTCGAGACTTGCGGCTGGATCCTCGCTTCGCGCGATAGCTTGATCGCCGGCTGACTCTATCGAACTCAAGACAAACTGCGCCAAGCGGCGCCGATCGAGCTTCTGCCACATCATCGACATACTTCCAGGCGCCGCTAATGTAACGTTCCCTGAGAAGACAGCGCCGCCATACCCCGATGCGGCCAATACATTCACGCCAGCGCGGTGCAAACTTGCGCGCTTGGCGTCTTCGACCTCAATGACGGGAGCGAGCGAAATCTTCAGAAATGGATCTGTAGTAGAACTCTCCTGCCAATCGCCAAAATCTCCTTTGCTCGACAAGACACCTGCGATTGCGCCGCAAGCCGGCAGAATGGATGGCAACCCAACGCGCTCCACGCGAGGGCGAATGCGCGGAAAGTAAGTGAGTGCGCTGCTGCTGCGCAGTGCTCCTTCGCGAGCGCCGATAATCGCCGAATCGGCCGTCGTCCACTCGAGCGGAGGGTCCCAAATCAACATGGCACGGCGGCGTTCGCAATATCGCTCCGCGGCCAGAAACGTCGTCACTCCATGGTCCCGCCCCGGTGGGGGCGGCAAGCAGAGCAAATCGATCCGCTCAAACGCATCTAAACTCCAAAGGCCGGAATGATCGCGGTCGGAGCCGATAATGTCATAGTCGCTCAGCTCGGAGCCATCCGAGCCACGCACGCCGATTTCGAGGTAGCGCACGGGATCGCCTGGATTTTCTGGTGAAGTTGCGTTGGGCCGCTGCTCAGGCACATCACCTCGCAAGGAAACCAGCCGCGATTTAGCCAGAACTTTCCCAGCATATCGGACATCGGTCTCGCGCACCGAAATGCCCGCAAAAATCTCTTGGTCTTCGACTAGCTCGGACCCGAGGCGGCTGACCCGCTGTACGATCAAATTGAAGCGTTCGCGGCTGGACTCGACGCCATCATAGTCGACCGAAGCCCGCAGAAACTCTCTACTACCTGGCTGGCGAGCTGCAATCTCGAGAAATTCGTCGGCAGCGGGAATTCGAATTAGCGCGCGATTCGCGCGATTTACAACCCGGACAACAACGGCGTTCTTACCACCATGCAGAAAAAAGTGTTGCACCACATGAGACAGATGACTGAAAGGCGCATGCCCGCCAAAAACCAGACGAAAATGATTGTAGCTATTGACCAGCGTCGGCTCATTGACCGGCCCCCGCTCTGTGCGCCCAACAAACGCTGCGACAGCTCGCGGTGAGCGAGCAATGGATGGTGAATCGATCTGCGAGCTTGAACCGCTCAGCTGTTGTTCGCCTTCGCTGTTTGAGTCTTCCATCACTATTGGCGGATTGAATAAACAATCATAATATCGTCAACGATGGAGATGGCACAGCTTTTTCTGCCGTACCCATTAATTCGCGCCGGCTCTGAGCTTGTTACTGTAAAGCCTGCCGGCTCTGAGTTTGCCATGCACTCCGTCGTCGGTTGCGAACCGAATATCGATCGAATGCTGACGCGAATCTGCATCCATCGTATATACGCCAAAATGCAAATGCGGGACGTTGGTGTAGCCCGTGTTTCCAGACAAAGCGACTGCTTGTCCGCGCTCAACATAGTCGCCAACACGTACCAGAACGCCTTCTTTCTGCAGATGAAAGTACTCGCCTATCGTGCCGTCAGAGTGGCGAATTGCAACGTGATTAGCGTATCGACCACAACCAGTGGACCAACAAGCGCGCTCCTGTGAGTCTTCGATTGCAACGACGATACCCTCTCGAGCTGCGTGCACCGGCGTGCCGATGGGCATACCAAAGTCGACCGTGTAAAACTCCGTGCCTATGTGGCTCAAGCGCGAGCCATACGACTGAATAACGCGATAACTAACGCCATCGCCATACGGGAGGCGGTAAAGATAGGCATCATCATGATCGGCTAACTGCAGATCCGGCGCGACTGTGGCGCTGGGAACGGCTGGCGACTCGGCTGGCAATTCGGCAGCAGCAGTGAGCGAGGCGCAAAACGCAATTGCGCAAGCAATACTGGACGGAATTAGGTGGGCCTTCATATTATTCTTATTGAAGTTTTTTACAGAACCGTTAGCCCATTATGCCGACATATCTATAAGCCCTGTAATGACTTATACATAACCCACAAGGTGCATGCTAGTGAGCGAGTAAAGATTCCGCGCCGTGCATTATGCGTTCCGGCAGGGGTTTTTTGCGCTTAAACTCGATACGGTAGATGTCGACGTCATCGATCTGGCCTTGCAGGTAATCATCACTCGTTTGAATCGAGTCAATCAATTTTCGCTCGATTGCCTGCAACCCGTACCAATGCTCGCCTGTTGCAACGCTTTCAATATCTACTTGAGCACGATGTTCAACTATTTGCGCCTTAAATAATTCATGAATCTCTTCGAGCTCTGCCTGCATCTTTGCTCGCGCTTCATCGGTATTCTGGCCAAACATGGTTAGCGTCCGCTTGAAACGGCCTGCGGTCACCTGCTCATAGTCGATACCTTTCGACTCCAGCAGCCGGTGAAAATTCGGCAACTGCGCAAGTACGCCAATGGATCCGATAATCGCAAACGGTGCTGCAAGAATTTGATCAGCTACACAAGCCATCAGATAACCGCCGCTGGCCGCGACTTTATCAACTGCAACCGTCAACTTTAGCCCCTGCGCTTTCAGACGCAGTAACTGCGACGCCGCGAACCCGTGTTCGTGCACCGCACCACCGGCATTTTCCAGCCGCAACAACACGGCATCATCCTTATTTGCGACGCCTAAAATGGCCGAAACTTCTTCTCGCAACGAAGCAGTGCCAGTTGCCCGAATATCACCCTTGAAATCCAGCACGAACAAACGCGGCTTGGCCGGTTTATCGCGCTGTGATCTGGCGTCTTGCTTAGCCTTCTTGTGCTTTTCTTTGAGCGCTTGTTTGTGGACCTTCTTGTCCAGCATTATGGCGTTGACTGCGTCCTTGGTATGTTCGAACTGGTCATTGAGCTTCTCAACCACAATGCCTCTATGTTCGGCACCCTCACGCCTTGAAACAATAACCACTAGCCCAATAACGGCGAGCAGTAAAAACAATATCGTGAGCACCTGCATCACAAACAACCCATAGCGTGACAAGAACTCAGCAATTGACATCACAATCCCACATTATTCTTTTCAAATACTCGATCTGCACGATAACTAGAACGCACGAGCGGCCCGGCAACCACCTCGAGAAAGCCGAGCTCCAATCCCCACTGTCGATACGTTTCGAAAGCCTCAGGATTTACGAAGCGCTCAACCGGCAAATGGTTTGGCGTCGGCCTTAAATACTGGCCAAATGTAACTATGTCGATATCGGCGTTCTTGAAATCCTTCAGCGCGACGCGAATCTCATCGTCTGTTTCTCCCAGCCCGAGCATCAAACTCGTTTTCGTCAATACGTCTGGACGATAAGACTTGGCAAACTTCAATACGTCGAGCGACTGCTGGTAACTTGCTCGCGGGTCACGCACTGGATGGGTTAAGCGTTCTACTGTCTCGACGTTTTGAGCAAAAACATCCAAACCCGAATTCAACACCGTTTCAATGTCTACTTTACGGCCACAAAAATCCGGCGTCAGCGCCTCGACAGCCGTCTGCGGGCAGCGGCGTTTTATGGCACGAATACAGGCTGCGTAATGTCCTGCGCCGCCGTCATCGAGATCGTCTCGATCAACAGACGTAAGCACAACATATTTTAGATTCATTAGCTCGACCGAATCGGCCGAATGTTCAACTTCTTCAGCGTCCAGCCAACCCTGAGGATTGCCGGTATCGACCGCACAGAATTGGCAACTGCGGGTGCATACGGCACCCATGAGCATGATCGTGGCGGTGCCGCCTGCCCAACACTCGCCGATGTTCGGGCACATGGATTCTTCGCACACAGTCGCCAATCTGTGCTCGGTGACGATACTCTTTACACGTTCGTAACCCACCCCACTCGGAAACCTCGCCTTCAGCCAGGGCGGCTTCTGCGCAGACGCATTCTCGCGGCGCTCCGGCCGATGCTTGACTCCGTTTTTTATGGCAGCGAAGCCCTGCTCTGTTTTGTACTTAGCGCCTGTCGTGACGACAGGTATGCCGCGAAACTCGCTCACTGGTAATGCCGTAATGGAAACAACCTTGGCATTATCACATGGAACCGTGGTTACAGGGAGGCTGACATTGGAAGGATGCTCGCGACCTAACTACCCAGCGATGCAAACGGCAAAAAAAAGCCCGATCAAAAGATCGGGCGAATCACAGGGGGAAACTGGTTGGGTAACTACTGCAGGCGCGACCAATTTATGAGGCGCAAATCGCCGTTGTGCAGATCAAAGTTCTGCGCCAGCAGCGCTTCGATATCCCGCGGATCGTAAACCTGCTCTGTCGCCTGACTAACCTCCACGACACCACTGAATTCCTGATCAGACTCATCGGCTTCCGTGCTCGTTAGTACAAAGTGCGTGTAGTACTTAACACCCATGGATCGCAGTTTAGACAAGGCACACACAGCGATCTGTGATCAGCCCCACAAATCATTCATGGTAGAAATTGTTAATAACGTGACGAAATTGGCAGTCACAGAAGCGCATGCGATATATTTCTGCTTTATCACTTGATGTCGCGCGGACTGCACATACCATGAATTCACGAACTACGGCTGTTTCCACGGCGATTTCACTAATTCTCGCTGTCCTGCTCAGCACGGCCAGTGCGCAGGATTTGCGCGCCACACTGTTCGGCAATGCGGAGGAAACGCTGGCGGCAGCACGCAGTGCCGAAGCTGAATTGCTTGCACCTGAGACGTTTCAGCGCGGATTAGCAGCATACGATGATGCAGATGAGGCTTTTACGCGCGGCCGGAATATCGATCGGATTCGCGCCGACCTGCAAACTGCCGAAGCGGCCTTTACGTCGGCGATTGAAGCCACTGAAATCGCACGCATCACGCTCGCTTCGCTGATCAAGACGCGTGACGACGCAAATAGCGCCAACGCACAGACTTTCGCGGGCGAGCTATGGTCGGACGCCGAAGACAGTTTTGAGGCGGCAGCTCGCCGTTTAGAAAGCGGCGACATCCGTTCCGCACGCAGCCGCGGAGATGAAGCCGAAGGCCTCTATCGCGATGCGGAGCTTACTGCGATAAAGGCGCAATATCTAAGCGATACCCGGGCATTGCTCGCGCAAGCCGACCAGCTCCGAGTGGGGCGTTATGCGCCCAAAACGCTCGCAAATGCCGCCACCCTTTTGCAGCAAGCAGAACTCGAACTAGGCAACAACCGTTACGACACCGACTACCCGAGGAGCCTGGCTCAGCAGGCAAATTATCAAGCGCGACATGCAATATTTCTCGCGGGGATCATTCGCGAATATCGCGATGCTGATGCCACGGAAGAAGACATCGTTCTGCAGTATGAGGACCCGCTGATCCAGATTGCAGCCTCAGCCGATATCGCTGCTCGTCTAGACAGCGGCACCAACCCAGTAGTAACGGAACTGGTGACTTTTATCGAAGAGCTGCGCGCTAACGAGCGCGAAGCCAGTATTGACCTCGATGACAGCCGTCGGCGTATCGCAGAGCTTGAAGAAGAAATCCGTTCGCTTGATGAACAGCTCGGCGGAGTCTCTCAAGAACGGGTCGCGCTCGTGCAGCGCCTAGAGGCGGAAGCACGAATTCGCGAGCAATTCGCCAGCGTAGAACAGCTATTTACTCGCGACGAAGCACGCGTATCACGTGAAGGTAATGACATCATCCTTCGATTAGTCGGCTTAAGCTTTGCAAGTGGCTCAAGCGGTGTTAGCGCTCAGTACCGGGGTTTATTAGATCGCGTCAGAGAGGCGGCGGCTGTTTTTCCTCGCGCCCAACTCGTCATAGAAGGTCATACAGACTCCTACGGCAGCGACGAAACGAACTTGCAGTTGTCACGGCAAAGAGCCGAATCTGTCAGCCAGTACTTAGCTGCGGAATTCGGCATTCCAGCGTTTAGAATGACCGCGGTTGGATATGGCGAAACGCGGCCAATAGCCAACAATGAGACGGCGCAGGGCCGAGCCAGGAATCGTCGAATCGACGTGCGAATCGAGCCGCAAATAGATTAGTCAGAGCCCCGCGTCAGCGCAGCCGCCAAAGCACGTGCAAACTGCGCGTTGATCAAATAGCCATACTCGGCGTGCACATTCAAACCACCAGCACCGCGAAAGTGATTGTTGATCCCGACATGGTCTTGCAGTGACTCCAGCAACCCCAGTTCGAGCATCTCGGAAAACCGCTTGGAGATATGCGGATGCAGCGCTGTGAGTTCTCCCCTCGACGAGAAATTTTCCCAAGTTCGAATATTCGACGGATAACGCGCCCGACCGATTTTGTCAGCACCAAGAACGAATTTTCCAACGAAGTGAGTGGCAAGCGGACTGCCAATCGTCAGGAACGAATCAATCGTTACTTTAGATGACTGCGAAAGCTCCCAGAAGCTGTCATACGCAATCACAGAACCGAGACTGTGGCCGATGACGATAATTCGGTCGCTTTGTTGACTCAATCCCTCAAGCAGCACCCGCAACCCAAACCGCGTACGCGACGCCATGCCGTTGCGATCATGCAGATAATCACGCGCTTCCTGCAACATCATTCGCTGACGCTCCGAAGCAAACATTCGCCCGAGAATGGGCACGGCATCTCCCGCCAGATGAGCCATCCGCAGTAGCCTTCTCTTCAACGCGCCAATCTCGCGGAGTTGCCCTGCAGTGGGCTCCGGATTCGCAAGCAGCGCTTCCAGCCCGGCACGATCCAACTCGAAGTCCCGATATTCGCTATAGACTGCGTGCGTCCAGGGATACAACGCGAAACGCTCTTGGTCTGCCGCAAGCATTTCAGCCGCTTGCGGGGCGACGCGCCGCAACCCCAACAACACACACTGAAGTAGTGCATCGCGATGCAAATTTGTGCGCGGCTTGGGACGCAGCCCGGGCACAAAAACAATTTGAAATGAAGGTGGGCTTTCTGCCACTGTGATACATCACTGTGAACCGTTATAGTCTCCGGCTCATTTAACTTTGTCGGGTTTGGAGGATAGGCCGTGCGCTACTTACACACAATGGTTCGAGTCAGCAATCTCGACGAGTCTCTCAAGTTCTACTGCGACTTCCTCGGGTTGAAAGAGACCCGCAGAAAGGAAGTTGAAGCAGGCCGATTTACACTCGTGTTTGTCGCGCCGGCTGGTCAGGAAGACCGCGAGGTCGAATTGACTTATAACTGGGACCCGCAGGAATACTCTGAGGGCCGCAACTTTGGCCATCTAGCTTTTGAGGTAGACGATATCTATGCCGTCTGCGCCCGCTTGCAGGCGAACGGCGTCATTATCAACAGACCTCCGCGCGAAGGAAAAATGGCTTTCGTGCGTTCACCCGACAATATTTCAATCGAGCTGTTGCAGAAAGATCCAGCGTTGCCTGCCCAAGAGCCTTGGGCATCCATGCCGAATGTCGGCAAATGGTGAGGCTACGCGAGCTCTTCAAAGGCCGTGCGGAACTTGCCAGTTTCGACTTCGCTGATACTGGCGTCCATACTGACGACTCGATTGCGCCCCTGTTTCTTGGCTAGATAGAGCGCCTCATCGACAGCCTGAATGGCGCCGGTCAAGCTGCGGCCAGATCCGGGCCGCGCTATGGCAACGCCGACACTCACGGTGACAGTGACTCCAACCCCGGAACCTTCGTGCGCAATTGCCATATCGAGCACGTCCTGACGAATCTGCTCCGGAACAGCTTTAGCGTAATCTGCCGGCGGCCCATACAGCACCAATACGAATTCCTCGCCGCCGTACCGAGCGCAAAAATCGAATGGCCGCTTTGCGCGTTTCGAAATACATTGCGCAACTTTTTTGAGTGTATCGTCGCCAACTTGGTGTCCATAGAGGTCGTTATAGACTTTGAAATAGTCGATATCGATGAGAACAATCTCTATTGCTGTCTCTTCGCGGCGCGACTGGCGCCACAAACGACGCATGAAATTGTCGAATATCCGGCGATTGTACAAACCGGTTAGACCATCTCGCTCGGCAAGCTCAAAGAGCAAGTTGCGTTCAAGAAAGCTCTTGCGAATCGCATGTTCCAGGTTGTATGTGGCGATCATGCCGATAACTGCCGCTGTGCCGAGCATCGCCGCCGAGTAAAACAGCTCCTGGCTCATCAGCTGCATGGCAATCCCCATCACCAAATAGGATCCTACAAGGAAGACGGAGATAATCGCGGCCCTATAAAACATCAGGCCAAGGAAGAGGCAGGCATATAGGTTAACCAACAAGGTTCCAGCCAAAACATATGATGCGCCCGCCGATGCCGAAACCACACACATATACGTAACCAATAGACCGACAGCCGCAACTCCGAAAGACGCTACTTGAGAATAGAAGCGCTCCAACGCCGGCAAGTAAATGCCGGCCACCAGCATGGTCAGTAACGGACATAGCAACCCAAGTCGCACGACATTGACCGCGTTGTCCGCCTGAATTCCGCCGAACACCAATTCGCAAATGGTGACGGCAATTACGAGGACTAACGCGACGAGGCTAGAAATCCGACCGCGGGGGACAGTTTGCTTTATGTAAAATTCGCGAAACTCTTTTTCCAGCGCTGGCGCAAATCGCAGCCTTGGAAAGCCCGCACTCAGCTGATCGGCATAAGGCGAACGCATGTTTTCGAACGAAATTTGGGGTACCGACATGGGCGGAGTGCGCTCTGTTAATTACCACAGAATGCCCACTTTGCGGCGTTAATTCGCCTAATCAGGTCACAAACAAACGTTCGTATACGAGCAGCTATCGATACAAAGGCGGCAGCGGATCTTTGCCTTTACCGCGCGTTGTCTTTTTGTCGGCACGCTGCAGGCTGCGCAGCGCAATGCCGAGCGCACGCCCGTCCCAAGCTTTGCTCTCGCGCCCATAGAGATAGGTTTCCAATTCAAGGATTGCCTGCGCTGCAGCATTCGGCAATCGCTGGGCGAGCGCACCAAGTGACAACGGGGTTTCATCCGGCAACCGAGCTTGCGCCCACTCAAGCAACAAGCGCTGAGCTGACGCAGTATCGTTGCTGTCACATGCCGATAGCAGCGCAGCAGGCACGGCGCGCGACTGCCTGAGCGTCGTGCGCTTGCGCGGCCTAATTGCAGTGGACTCCGGACGCGTGCGATTCGCGCTACGCCACCACAATGCAGCAGTGATTAGCCAACCAATGGCCAGCAGCATGGCTGCGTACCGCCAATAGTTCGGACTAACCGGCGCAACCGCAATTGCAGCTTCGCCTTCACCTGGGACCAGGTCCTGCACCACTAAATCAGCACCAGGCGCGACGGCGAGCGTGCGCGCCGGAAGGCTGGCGACTTCCCACTGCTCCGAATCAACATTCCACCAAGGCAGTTCGATACTCGGCAACTCAACGCTGCCCGGGCGCTGCGCAATCACCGCGAAGCGCTCCGTGCGCTGCACGGTCAGGCCAGCTGGGCCAGCCGAACGTTCCAGTTCCGGCTGGTCGGCATACTGACGCACTCCGTCGGCCGGTTGGATTTCAACGTCCGGGAGCTGTGTTTCCAGCAAACCATCGGCTTCAATCGTCAACGTGCGCGTGCGTGGAATTCCCATTTCAAACGCGTCAATGCCGGCCGAAGTAGCAGCTTCATTCCAGCGCTCTCGAATCTCAACGCGCGATGCGGGCAGCCAAACAGCATTAGGAAATTCCGGCGGCGGCGCCACTGCGGGCAGCACTTCGACAGTCGCCGTTTCGGATCTAAACCGCTGCATTCTGGAAAACCCACGGTTCGGCATAACCATCGCTTCAAAAGTCACCGGCCCGATTTGTAAGCTGCCGGTTGCTTGGGGAAAAACGGCATAACGACGTTCGCGTACCAGGAAATTCCGGCCATCCCGCATCGTCTGGTACTGGGCATCTTCTCCAAGCCGTTCCATTATGGCCTCGACACCATTCAGCTCCGGTGCCGTGAGTGTCGCGCGTCCAGTACCGATTCCCACATATAGACGCAACGTGAATACAACTTGTGACTGCACATAGGCACGCTCCGGCGTAGCAACAACCTCCATGAAGATATCGCTAACATCATCGCCCGGCGGAGGTGCAGGCAAAACTTCAAGTTCTAACGAGTTGGATTCGACGCCGCCGATATTCACTGGCGGTAAGCGCAGCCGCCCCGCTCTTCTAGGCATCAACTGATATTGCCACTCCGCGATCTGTTCGGTCTGGCCGTTGATGATACGAATGCTGGTGCTCGTGGATTGATTGAGCACATCAAAATCGTCTTGAATAGCACTGACATTCGGCTCACCGCGGACGTCGCCTTCAATGCGTAGCGAATACGTGAATGACTCATTCTCCCGCACACTGCTGCGGTCGATGCTAGCCCGGACGTCAATCTCCTGCGCAGCCGCACTGATGGACAAAAAAACCAGCAGAACAATGCCGCAGAAACGCGCCGGGCTCACCATGGGCTCGTCTCATCGCCCGGCCAGACGTAGTTGCCGTCCTGGTCTACGCCCATTCGCTGGTACTGATACAGGAACTTGCGCCGCAGCAAACCACCCGGGTCTTGAGGCACGCGTCTCAACCACTGTTCGGCAGCCTGATCTGATGCCCATTCTTCGATGTCTTCGGGTTGAAACTCGCCTTCCGGCAACTCAGATTCCTGTGGTTCAGACGCATCGGCCATTTGTTCGGCAGAGGCCTGCTCGGACTCGTCGCTTTGCTGTTCGGACGACTCGTTCGACTCTGACTCGCTGCGCTGCGAAGAGCTATCCGATGAATTATCCCCGGCCTGCTCTTGCTCACCTTCCGAGTCGCCTTCGCTTTCATTGCTGCCCGAATCGTCGGAATTTTGCTCGCCCTCACCGGACTCGGATTGCTCTTGGTCTTGCTGCTGCTGTTGCTCTTCTTGATTTTGATCCAGCAATTCTTGGACTAGATCACGATTGTATCGAGCGTCTTCGTGGTCGGGGTCGATCGACAATGTCTGATCGTAGCTGTCTATTGCAGCTTGGAGTTCGCCAGCACGCGCAAGTGCATTGCCGCGGTTATATAGGCCGGCGACGTTCGATTGAGCGCTCAATGTTGCAGCGCTTGCCGAATATTCGCCGGCGCGATATTGCGCAGCACCGCGCCATTGCGGATCTTCAAACAGTGCCGCAGCTGCAGCAGGATCATTCTGCTCCAGCGCGTCAATACCACGCTGATCCGGACGCTTCCAAAGATCCATCCACTCCAATGCTTCCGCTGGCTCAACGTGTATGAAGCTCGCAAACACAACGACACACACCCACCCTCGCCGAAATGCAATTGCCAACAACGGTAACAACAACACAGCGAACCAGATGCCCTGATCACTCCAGACATCCGCCTCGTAATCCTCCCCGTCATCCGCCGCAGAAACGCCCGCGCCAGCGGGCCGATTGGGGAACAAGGTCTCTAGATCGCTGTCATCGGCCGAAAGCTGAGCGAATCGGCCACCACCGGACTGCGCTAGTCGTCGAAGCCCGTTCACGTTTAAAGTTGGAACGACGACTTGGCCCGCGCGATCCGTCACGAAGCCGCCATCGGGCTCGGGGATAGGCGCACCTTCTTCGGTGCCAACCGCCAATACGTTTACGCGAATGCCTTCACCGCGAAGATCTCTAGCCATCACAAGCGCTTCATCGCCAACGTCTGCATCGCTGATCAGTAAGATGTCGCCGCTTCCCAGTCCCGCCTGCCGAAGCAATGTAGCCGCCTTCTCAAGCCCGGCAGCGACATAGCTTCCTTGACTCGGCATGATGTCCGTAAACAGAGAACTCACTAGAGAAGACACTGTGCGCTCGTCATCGGTCAAAGGCGTTACGGTAAAGGCATGGGCGGAAAAAACGACAAGTGCGACTTCTCCGCCGG
Source organism: Rhodospirillales bacterium (assembly GCA_024640665.1). Classification (GTDB taxonomy): domain Bacteria; phylum Pseudomonadota; class Gammaproteobacteria; order Steroidobacterales; family Rariloculaceae; genus JAHEEO01. The sequence goes on from JAHEEO010000011.1 coordinate 16,320, forward strand.
GACGCCGCTCGAACAACGACAGCAATTTGAGTTTCGCTCGCGCCAATCGACTCGGCACGACATCGGTTGCATCCATAGACCGGGAAAGATCCAGCGCAACGACAACGGCGTCATTAGAACGATAAGCTGGAACAGGCAGGCGCTCCCACGTCGGGCCCGCCAGCGCCAAAGCCGCCGCAATGCCGACAGCGAGCGAAACGAGTACGGGCCAACGCTGCGCACCGAGCACTTCGGGGCGAGCTAAGACGAACCTCTGCAACGCAGGGTCAACGATTCGCTGCCAGCTACCGCCGGCTGAGCGCGCCCGAGCAAGCATCCACACAACTGCGATTGTTATCGGAATGATCAACAACCACCACGGACGCAGAAAATGAAATTCAGCCGGCATGGTCAATCACTTTGGCAGAAATGCGTCGGGGGAGGGCTTCGGCGATGACGAATGCGGCAAGTGCTGCAGCCAGAAAGACAGCAAAAATCAGCGGCCAATGAAAATACTCAGTAACAGGACGAAAACCGGTCTCGTCAGACTCGGCTGGCTCCAGTTCATCTAGGACCGTATAAATCTCGGCAAGCTCTTCGGTATCACGCGCGCGAAAATAACGGCCGCCGGTAAGCTCGGCAATTGATGTCAAGGTTTGTTCATCCAGATCCGCGGACGGGTTGATCTGCCGCACACCAAAGATGCCTCGAACCGTCAGCGCCGTCGCACCGATTCCGATGGTATAGATAACCATATTGCGGCGCGCTGCAAGCTCAGCAGCTTTGAGCGGATCCACCGCACCCGCGGTATTTGCGCCATCAGTTAACAAGACGAGTACGCGACGACCCGCATCCACGCCGGCATCTTCGAGCGTTCTAATTGCCAGCCCAATGGCATCTCCAATAGCGGTTTCCTTACCGGCCAAACCGATTGCTGATTCAGAAAGCAAGATTTGTACTGTTGCGCGATCGAAGGTCAACGGAGTCTGCAGATAAGCTTCGCGGCCAAATAGTATGAGCCCGATACGATCTCCAATGCGTCGCTCGATGAAATCATCAGCAACTGACTTAGTTGCAGTAAGACGGTCCACGAAGCGTCCACCGAGTTGGAAATCCTGCTCTTCCATGCTGCCGGATAAATCCACTGCCATGAGCAGATCACGGCCACTCACAGGCAAGCTCAGTGTCTCGCCGACGAACTGTGGCCGAGCCGCCGACAATACAGCCAAACACCAAATGATCGACAGCAGGATTAAGCGGAGCTGCTTCGCTTTTGCCGAGGCCGCGCCACCATACAAACCGACAAACTCACCCGGCACTGGAACGCGCAAAGCGGCATCTTGATCGAGCGGGTCAGGCGAAAGCTTATACCGAAGCAATAACGGTATGGGTAAAGCCAATAACATCCACCACCACGCCAAGCTCCACATGCTCAGTTCTCCAGGCGCTGGGCTCTAACCCAGTCGATACAAACACGGGTAAGGGCCTGCGCATCATCGATGGAACAAGCATTTTCCGGGGCGTAAGGCGCGCTGGCTAATGTCCGGCCAGGCCCGGCTGCAAAAGCGACGCTGTCCCACCGGCTGTCCAAATAACTCAACCAACGCTCACCAACCAGGCCGGCAACCAATTGCGGATTGTTGGCAACTGCCATTGCATATCGCCGCATGACCGATGAAACGGTCGGCAAGCATTCGGCTGGCGAAACACCGTCAGTCAGCATTGCCTGAACCTGAGTGAGCGCACGCAGCGCAGCGCGTTGTCGATAAGCACGCACATACTGTATGACAAAATACATCAGCACGACTAACGCCACTGCAAGCAGAAGCCACCAGCCTGGGGCAGGCGGCCACCAAGCTACCTCCCCCGGCAAGTGAATATCGCGCAGCGGAATTTGGCTGAAATCGATCTCCTGATTCATGGCTTCAAAAACTTCATAACTTGCGAAACCGTTTACCCAAGACCAAACGAGGATCTTCATCCGTCCGGCAGTCAACCACCGCGACACCCGGCAATTGTTGCAGGCGCGTCAACTGCGCCTGGCGTGATGCGAATTGTTCGTGATAACGATCCCGCGCGGCCTTGTCGCCTGTCTCAATCGCAATTGTTTGTCCACCAGACTGGATTCGATAACGACCCGGTGGCGGCAACTCTGCCTCAATGGGGTCATAGACATGCATCAGCAAGAGATCGGAATGCACGGCTAAACGCTTGAGCTGTCGTTCACTGTCGGCATCAAAATTGCGAAAGTCGCTTGCCAAGAAAATCAAACTGCCTGGCCGTGCGACGCGCATGAGTCGCTGCAATGCGGTGTTGGTCTGAGTTGTTGTCTCACCGCGACTGTGGGCTTGTGGCCAGCCATCGCAAATCAACTGAAACAAATGCAGTGCGGAGCGCCGTCCCTGTCGCGGTCGCAATTCATGATGACTGCTTTCAGAAAACACCAACCCGCCCAGCCGATCGCCATGTGCTACAGCACTCCACGCAACAATGGCTGTTGCCTCGGCAGCAATGACCGCTTTGTATACGCCGCGCGTGGCGAACATCATCGAATTGCGCAGGTCCACCCACGCAATAACCGGCCGATTGCGTTCTTCGCGGAATACTTTCGTATGCGGCTCGCCTGTACGGGCCGTCACGCGCCAATCTATCGTGCGCAAGTCATCACCAGGCTGATACAAACGCGACTCGTCGAATTCGATGCCGCGACCTTTGAAAGAAGACTGATGCCCGCCGGCGGTTGCAACGCGCACTCGTGGCGCGGAGATCTGAATAGATTCGCCGGCTGGTCGCTGACGAATCAGTGCGTCGATCGACGTAGCGACCGGCGACCGATCAAATGTGGCCGCTGCGTTCACGCTTACGGCACCCCGATACGCCCTATCAACTGCTCAATCAAAGAGTCCGGTGACTGACCGGCTGCCTCCGCTTCGAAACTCAGCAGTATCCGATGACGCAGGATGTCTGGCGCAATCGCCTGAATATCTTCAGGGGTAACAAAGTCCCGGCCCGCCAACCAGGCATGTGCGCGTGCACAACGGTCCAGAGCGATCGTTGCACGCGGACTGGCGCCGTACTGCAGCGATCCGGCCAGATCATCTCCGTACTGCTGCGGCGCACGCGTCGCAAGCACGATCTGAACGATGTATTCCTCAAGCGCCTCAGATAAGTGCAGGTCAAGCACTTCCAGACGCGCTGCCATAACTTCGCTTTCAGCCATCGGAGCAGCAGGTTCGAACAATACATCGTCGGCGGCTGAACGGCGTTGCTCAGCGCGATTGATTTCTAGAATCGCACGCTCTCCGGAAGCGTCCGGGTATGGCACCATCACATGCATCAAGAAACGATCCAACTGCGCCTCGGGCAATGGATATGTCCCCTCTTGCTCAATCGGGTTCTGCGTCGCCATCACCATAAACAGCTTGGGCAGCGGATAAGTCACCGAGCCCACGGTAATCTGGCGTTCACCCATCGCTTCAAGCAGTGCAGATTGCACTTTTGCCGGCGCTCGGTTCACCTCGTCTGCCAACACCAAATTATGAAACAACGGTCCTCTGCGAAACACGAACGTTCCATCCTGGGGACGATAGATTTCGGTGCCGGTCAAGTCTGCCGGCAATAGATCGGGGGTGAATTGCAGCCTGTGAAAATCTCCCTCGACGCTGTGACTCAGCACTTTGATAGCCCGCGTCTTAGCCAAGCCTGGCGCACCCTCGACCAATAAGTGGCCGTCGCACAATAAGGCGATCAGCATCCGATCCAACAACGGCGCCTGACCGACTACCAGACCAGCAAGATGCGCCTTAAGCGACTGAAATTTTTCTTGTAACGCCATTTGGCACCAGCGAACGGAAATGGGCCGCCGATTGTACCGGCCCAGCATTTTTTCCGCCAAGTCTTGATGCCCGGCGGAATCCGGTCTCAACGATTGCGCCGCCGATTAAACCCGCTCCCAATGCCAAGCGGTCCACGGGGTATTGCGATTTGGATCGGCTGGCCGTCGCGAACCACATCCAGCAATACCGACTCGCCGGCTGTGCCCTCGAGCAAGACACGGTTCAGATCGCGCGCATCAAACACCCGCTCACCTGCATAGGTCACTATTTCGTCCCCTGTTTGCAGCCCTGCGGTTTCGGCTGCCGAGCTGGCCAATACTGAAGCGACATTTACGGATGTGGAACGCCCCGTAGCGGTCAAATAGCGTTCGTAATCAGCGTCGCCGAGCTCAAGGCGCAACGCCGCAGCTGCATCCAGAAGCTGCTCGACTGGTGCACCGGGGGTTGTCTCACCGCGACGCGCGTCGTAACGAGCCTGCATCGCGGCAACGCTCAGTTCTTCAACCCGCCGGTCGATCGATTGCGCCTGCTCGAGCGAGAATCCCGCATCCGTCAGCATCGTAATGGGATCGCCGCGAGACCTGCCAAACCGGCGGCCCGGTTGCGCAACGGTAGCAGCACTCGGCGGTCTTTCCGAAGCATCTCCCTCTCTGCTGAAAGCGTCTTCAGTTGTTCGAGCCACGTCCACTGCCTGCTCACGCATCATCTCGAAGTCGTTTCGCAAGGCTGCGAACTCGGCCACCAGCGCTTCGCGTTGGCGATGCTCGTCGGCTAATTGTTCTTCAATTCTCTGCAGCTGCTGTGCCAACGCTGGTCCATTGGATGCTGCCATGCTGCCCAAAGGCGCGTCATCCCCCGCGAACGTCCGCCGCGGTTCCGCGCCCCAGAACATTGAGAAGGCGAAGCCGCCCAGCAGCCCCGCCACTAAGAAAATTAGCGACTGACGCACTTTCGATTCATCCTAAGACTCGCCATTGACTCACTTTAACAGGCTCTGCAGCAACACATTGTATGGACAGATCAAATCCGCAAAAGTGCTAGACTCAAGCTCGTTTCGGCTTAGCAAACCAACGGGCAAATCGCATGAAAGAACCGGCAAAGTCCCACATGTTCTGGCCTGCAGCAATCTGCGCTGGCTTGATATCGGGCACACCAGCCTTGGCACATCACTCATTTTCAATGTTTGACATGGACAGCAAGGTCCAAGTCGATGGTGTTGTCGCCGACGTCCAGTGGACCAACCCGCACGTCTGGGTAGAAGTCGACGTACCGGGCCCCGACGGTGAACCGGTGCGCTGGGGCGTGGAATTCACCAGCCGCGTTCACATGACTCGTCGCGGTTGGACACGGACAACCCTAAATCCTGGCGACGAAGTATCGTTTATGATCAGCCCTTATCGCGATGGCCGGCCCGGTGGCCGCTTTTGGACAGTCACCTTGCCGACCGGTGTCGTCCTGCGCGATCCTGGCGCGCAGCGGCAGTTCGAACTTTCAGTGGCGGCTGAAGAACTATCGGTCGATCCAGCGTCGCAGCCGCGAGACGGTCGCGATGCACGGCGCGCTTCAGCAGCCCAAGTAGACAGAACAAATCTCAGCTATGCCGCGCTCGATGCATGGCCGGACTTTGGCGGCATTTGGCACCCGAGCTTCGGTCGAGTCGGCGGTACTGAACCAAAACTCAAAGGCGAGTACCTAGCTGCCTATAATGCAATCACTGCAGCGACAGCCGCTGACCCGGGTTTCGAGCAAATTGAACGGCTATCGAACTGCGAGCCGCTTGGCATGCCCGGCATGATGACGATGCCGTATAGCCTCGAGTTTCTTTTCACGCCCGGAAAGATCACCGTGCAACAAGAAGCACTAATGCAAGTCCGGCGAATTTTTGTGGATGGACGTGCCTTGCCCGTCGAGCCGGATCCGACTTATTTCGGTTATTCCGTCGGACGCTGGGATGGCGATGTTCTCGTGGTTGAGACGGTCGGCACTCGAGCAGGACAAAGGCTCGGCATCCAAGGCATCACTAACGGACCCAGGCTCAAGATCACCGAGAGAATATACCTGGACACCGACAACAGTGACCTGCTCCACGTCGATTTCTCCTTCGAGGACCCGGATGCACTGGCCGAACCGTGGGTTCGCACGCATACGTTCCGCCGCGATAACGAATGGGAGATGCTCGAATATGTCTGCGCCGAGAATGACCGCCATCCAGTCAATGAGGCTGGTGCGAGCGAAGCGCTGCTGAATGATTAGGCACTTCGCAAGATCGAGGTCTTGAACCGCAATGCGGCTGGTTGAATGATGCGCCGTCGCCACACAAGAATAGTGCTGCGGCTGTTACTCGCCATTGCTCTTATCTCGCTGGCGCTGGCGCTGACTGCCTATTTTTTGTTCTCGGCATCGCTACCGCGCCGAGCCGGTAGCGCGCCGGTTGCAACACTTTCAACGCGCGTGTCTATCGAACTCGATGAATTTGGCATTCCGAGCGTAGCGGCATCGAGCGTGTTAGACGCGTTCCGCGCACAAGGCTTCCTGCACGCCCAAGACCGCTTTTTTCAAATGGACCTCAGCCGCCGATCAGCAGCCGGAGAATTGGCGTCATTGGTTGGCGTGCGTGCGGTAGGAATAGACAAACAGCGCCGTGTCCTGCAGTTTCGAAAACGCGCCGAATCACTGTACAAGAGGCTCACGCCAGTACATCGCGCATATCTGGATGCCTATGCAAATGGCGTGAATTCCGGATTGAGCGATCTTGGCGCTCGCCTTCCGGAATATTGGTTGCTTCGACAAAAGCCGCAGTCCTGGCTACCCCAGGATTCACTGCTGGTCGTGTACACCCTCTATACAATGCTCTCAAACAATGACGCTTATGAAATTCACAACGGCGCAATGCGCGACGTTCTGCCAGCATCGCTGTTTGAGCTGTTAACGCCGCAGACTTCTCGATTCGACAGACCTTTGACCGCGCGGCATGACAACGACCCGTCTGGCGGCTATGAACCACTGCCCATGCCGCCCTCGGATACAGTTAACTTGCGGGCAACGCGGAGCATAGACGCCGACATCGTGCGGCAGCCGCTTGCGCCAGCGGGTTCCAATAATTGGGCCTTCAGCGGCGATCGCACCAACTCCGGCAAGGCAATATTGGCCAACGATCCGCACCTTCAATTACGCGCACCAAACGTATTTTATCGAATTGAAATGGACTGGCCCGGCAATTCCTTAAGGGGCGTCAGTATTCCCGGTGTTCCAGGCGTATTGATCGGCGCGAATAACGACGTGGCTTGGGGTGCGACCGTCAGTTATGGCGACCAATCGGACTATGTCGTCATCGAGAGTGACGCCACCAACCCGGAGCGTTATCTGGTGCCAACCGGCGCAGAACCATTCATCGTGGAACAAGAAACAATCGCAATCGCCGGTGGCGGCAAACCTTTGACACTGGAAGTTCGCTCTACTCGCTGGGGTCCGATCGTCGCTTCAGACTGGCAGAATCGGCCACTTGCCTTGCACGCTACCTGGCTCGATGCCGACGGCCTCAACCTGGGACTGTTGGATATTCATGAGGCGCACAGTGCCGAAGATGCGATAAAGCGACTGGGCGAGTGGCATGGCCCGTCGCTCAATTGGATGGTTGCCGATGGGCAGGGGGCGGTTGCGTGGACCGTGAACGGCCCCATTCCAGCGCGGCGCGGCTTTGACGGCACAGTCCCGGAAAGCTGGGCAAACGGCCGCCTCAACTGGAGCGGCACAATTGAATTGCCGGCTATTATTGCGAGCAAAGACGACACATTGTTTAGCGCGAATAACCGGCAAATGGCGGCACCATATTCGCAGCTGTTCAGCCGCATTGCACTCGCTCCATTTCGCGCCAATCGCATCGCAAACTTGCTGGCGCAGGCGCAAGATGTCGACGAACGAACCTCT
>JAHEEO010000175.1 GCA_024640665.1 Rhodospirillales bacterium
CAAACTGTTCATACAAATTGCTGACGCTCTGCGCATAGTATTGATCCGCATCTTCACCGATTCCGCGCAATACCGAAAACTGGCCGGCCAGCGGGTTCGTGCCAACACCATCGATATGAATACCCAGCCGATCAAGTGCCCGCGGAAAGGTTGGGACCAGCGCACCGACACCAATTGATCCAGTTATCGTTGTCGCGCTTGCCCAGATTTCATCTGCCGTCATTGCAACCCAGTACCCACCGGAGGCGGCAACACTGCCCATTGAAACAACCAAAGGGCGACCGGTCGCTTGAAACGCCTCCAACTCGTTGAGAATTATCTCAGACGCGAAAGCACTGCCCCCAGGGCTGTCAACGCGCAACACCAACGCCTTTACGTTTTCGTCCTGTCGGGCTTGGCGTACCAGTTGTGCCGTAGAATCTCCACCGACAGAACCCGGCGCTTGATTGCCATCATATATCTGTCCTGCAAGTGTCAGCACAGCGAGCTTATTGTCTTTGCCGAAATTCTCTCGAGGATCTCGTACTGCGCCCAGATAATCAGTGAAACCGATGCCCACAAACTGTTCATTCCGCTCGTCTTGCGTACCAACTATTTCAGCAAGATGTTGATTGACTTCGCCTCGAGTCATTAGCTCATCGACCAAGCCAAAATCCAGGGCCATCTGTGCCGCGTCGCCATTCGCCATGCGCAGCAAAGTAGAGAACTCTGATGCAAGGCGATTCATCGCGGCTTCGTCCAATCCGCGAGCCGCAACAACATCTGCGGAATACTCACGCCATAAGACATCCAGATACAAAGCGCTCGCCTCGCGATCTGCTGGCGACATGTCGTCTCGGGTGTAAGGCTCGGTAAACGATTTGTACTCGCCAGCGCTCCAAACGCTGTAGTCGATATACACAGACTCAAGCGCCGACTTAAAGTAGGGAATAAAGCGGCTATACCCCTCTATGACCACCGCACCCATTGGATGCAGAAATACTCGGTCAGCATGGGCGGCGAGATAGTACTGATCTCGCGTAAACGAATCGCCGGCAGCCACGACCGGCTTACCGCTGCGCTTGAACGCAGTAATCGCGTCACCCAGATCTTGTAGCTTACTGAGTCCTGCGCCGCTGAACGCGTCAAGCCGCAAATACAGTGCGCCTATCCGACTATCGTTGGCAGCCCGATCAATTGCGTCGATTAAGTCACGCAATAACGTTTCCTGCTGAGTACCGCCTTGCAGTTCGCTCAGCGCGCGATCCAATGCGTCGCCGGACAGCTGGTCCACAAGCTCACCCCTCGGCGTAATTACCAAAGCGGCAGACTGCGGCACGACAACAGGCTCAGGCAAGGCAATAACAATGACAATGGCCAATACGACGAGCAACACAACGAGGTGCAGGAAGCGCCTCACGCCATCCAACAACCGCCACGCCCCGCGCATTAACTGCAATATTTTGGACTGTCTCGCCATCAACAGGGACTCCAGAAAACTAAGTCTATTTCACTAAAAAAAGCGACAATTCCGGCCAAAAAGTAATCACGATTACCGACAACAACAATACAACTAGGAATGGTAACGTAGCAGAATAGATTTCAGTAATGTCTTTGCCGAACCGGTGGCTGGAAATAAATAGGTTCAAGCCCACAGGCGGCGTCAAATAACCCAACTCCATTGCCGCCAGAAAAACGATTCCCAAGTGAATGGGATCGATATTGAATTGCACTGCCACGGGCAGCATCAACGGCACAACCAACACAATAGCGGAAAATATGTCGAGGATTGCGCCAAGCACCAGCAAGAAGACCAGCAGTGACAACAGGAATCCAGTATCCGTTGATACATAGGTGCTCATTAATGCAAACAGTCGCTGCGGCACTTCGATATCGATCATGTAATTGGTAGATGCCAAAGACATACCGAGAATGACGAAAATTGCGCCGACCAAAACCATCGACTCACGCACGATGCGGACCAAATCTCGCAACGCTACTTCACGTAAGATGACCAACTCGACTAGCAGAACATAAAATGCGGTTACGGCTGCTGCCTCCGAGACAGCAAAGTAGCCGCTGTAGATTCCACCAAGCACAACAACAGGCAACGGCAGTTCCCACTTCGCGGCCCAAATCGCTGACAGAATTTCTTTGCCGGAGATTTCACTGTTGGGTATTCGAACATGGCGATTCTTCAAGAAGCTGTATATGCACAGGCACAACACCATTAATGTGCCCGGCAGAATGCCAGCCAAAAACAATTGGTCGATGGGTTGCTCTGCGACAACCCCATAAAGAATAAGCGGCAGCGACGGCGCAAACAGCAGACCAAGACTGCCTGCAGCAGTTATCAGACCGAGATTAAACCGCTCGGCGTAACCCGCCTGCGCCAATGCTGGCACGAACAGCGCCCCTAAGGCGATGATCGTGACACCGGAGGCGCCTGTGAATGCGGTGAACAGCGCGCAGACCACAATCGCCAGCATCGCCAGACCGCCTGACAGCCAGCCGAGCAAGGCCTGCGAAAGCCTGACCAGTCTTTTGGCGGAGCCGCCCTCGCCCAATACGAACCCGGCAAAAGTAAACAATGGTATTGCCAGCAGTATCGGCATCTCGGCAAGCCCAAAAAACTCGATTGCAATGACAGAAAGATCGATGTCGGATCTTGCAAAGCCGCTCATTGCACTGAATGCAATTACGCTGAACAGCGGGGCGCCAAGCAGAGCCATAACGAGCAACAACAAACCAATAACAAGCATCCTAGTCGTCGTCCCAGAAACTCGATGCGGCAATGACCAAGTATCGATACGCAATGAGCCCGAAACCGATCGGCAAGATCAACTGAAGAATCCAGGCCGGCCAGTCGTTAACCAGCAAATCACCAAAGTCGCGCGAATCTTTGACGAAGCGGAACGCTTGCCAGGCAAAATAGCCCGCTACCGCGCTGGTAAAAAGACTGACGACACTCGCCGCGATTTTTCGCAGCAAGCCGGGCAGAGCCCGCGAGATGAGCTCGATTGCAATATGTTTGTGATCGCGGCTCGCGGCGATGGCGCCCACCACGGCCAGCCACAGCACTAGAACACGGATCAGGCCATCAGCCCAGGGGAGTCCGGAAGAAAACCCGTTGCGCAGCAATATCTGCAAACCGGAGAGCATCAAAATGGAGGCAAAGAAAGTGCACAGCAGAATATTCTCGAGCCACCGGCCCAAGGTTTCGGCTCGGCGTAGCCAGAGATGACTCATTCAGGCCTCAAAAATACTCAGGGATTCAGACTAGCCTGACTAACGCCAGTACGGTACTGAGCTAAGGACGTCAACACCCGAGTCAGCATGGCGGAATCGACATCTTCACGGCCACTGAGGCGCGGGTATATGGCCTCAACGAGGGCACGCCACTCTTCGACATTATTCGCATCTACCGGAACTGCTTTTATGCCGGTATCGAACATAGCCTGCAGCGCTTTTTCGTTATCGTTGCGTGCCGCCGCGTTCAAACTGGTAACCACTTCGGTCATCACATTGCGGACGATTTCTTGATCGCCTGTACTGACCTTGGAAAAGGAACGCGCATCGATGGCAAAAATGCCCATTGAGTAAGCAATCGGCAAATCAGTCACAAAACGCACTTTAGTGTGCCACTGCAAGACCAATGCAACGACAGGCGATGACGCAACAACATCGAGCAGCCCGGTTTGCAGTGCGGTCATGACATCCGTTACCGGCAACGCCACCGGCGATATGCCCACGGCCTGCATTGCCATCTGGGAGATCTGATCCCCATCGGGAATCCACACCTTACGACGCCTTAGATCTTCGACTGATTGCGCCGGCTCGTTGCTCATCAACTGAGCAAAACCGCCTTCGATAAAACCAAAACTCACGAAACCGGCCTCCTCGAGGCCGCGCATTAATTCGGCGTCCAGCGCCGTCCGAATATGGTCGACTTCATCCAATGATCGGAACAACAAAGGAATGCCGTAAAGATTGAGTGCCGGGTAACGGGCCGACAGGCCTCCAGCGGTAAAAGCCCCGCCATGCAATTGCCCGATTCGAATGCGGCGCAAGATCTGCGCATCGTCACCCATGACGCCGCCGGGATAAAACTTGATCACGACGCGTTCACCTGTGGCCTGGCTGATACGCTGTGCGCCAGCACGCATGGCACGCATCCAGCCGGATCCGTCCGGCGCTACCGACGCGATCTTGAGTTCAACATTTTGCGCACTCGCTGACATGGCGCATGCAAACAGCGCAATCAGCAGGCTCGTCGAGCGCATGTACCTGCGGATCGTCATCAGAAGTACTGTCCAGACGAAGCTAGAAGTTCCTGCGCATCCTGTTTTGCCAACGAATTAAACAACGTAAATCCTTGTGAAACTGTTGGTGCCGCTAACACCTCGCGTAAGAGCCGATCATGCAAATCCTGTTCAAACATCATGCGCGCATAGCGCCGCGCATATTCCACTTTGATCGACAAATCTCGACCACCCGACAACTCGATTGCTCGCTCGAAGTGCGCTTTTGCCACTTCGGGCTGACCACCCAATGCAGGCGGCCTCAACGAGTTCAAGATGCCCAGATAGGTATGCAGTGCGCCTTGCTCGTGGGTTTCGTCCATTACCAATACACGTTCCAGCGATGCCTCAACCCATGGCAACTCGGCCACTGCGGACCAATCTTCGCTTGTTGCGTCCAGATAACTCAGCCATCCGACCGCATATGCATACAGATAATCTATGTTCTTATTGTTAAATTCGGAGAGCTGGCTCACAAAAGCGTCGTAAGGCAAATCAGCCCAAGCACAAGCGGAACGGTCTGCGGCGCAAACTGCTCTGGCCCCGTAATCGCGCCCCTTGCGAGTCAGCTCGGCTGCATGCTCAGCGTCTTCGGCGAATCTAGAGCCGTACAAAGCAAACAGCTGTGCGCCCGCCGCCAGGAGATCCGGATTTTCAGGGCTCTGGCTGATCAGACCATCAACCAATAACAAATATGCGGGTACGCCGCTCCCGACGAGCCGCGGATCGCTTTGATTGAGGATGGAAGCTGACAACGTATCAGCGGCAATGGAGCCGATAATGCTTGCGCAACCACTGAGCAGTGGCCCCGCAGTCACGATTAAAGCGAAGCGCAGAGTTCGACAGGCTGATCGTCTCACGATGCCGAACCTCCAACCCAAACGAAGGTTGTTAAACCTTCTCTTTAATGCGGGCCGACTTGCCGCTGCGATCACGCAGATAATAAAGCTTGGCACGCCGAACATCGCCACGACGTTTCACTTTAATTTCCGCAACGGCAGGGCTATGCGTTTGAAATACGCGCTCGACGCCTTCGCCGTGAGAGATTTTGCGAACCGTAAAAGCCGAATGCAGACCGCGATTGCGTTTCGCGATGACAACCCCTTCATATGCTTGCAGCCGCTCGCGTTCGCCTTCTTTGACGCGGACTTGAACGACCACCGTATCGCCTGGCGAGAACGCAGGAATATCTGACTTGAGTTGTTCCCGTTCGAGTTCTTCTATTATGTTTGCCATTGCCTATTCCTCTGGGCCGCCTGTCGCGGCAGTATTTTGCTAATTTTACGACAATCGTCGGCCGAATCGTGTGATTAATCGGCTTCTGTTCGAAATTCCTTGAGTAATTCGGTTTCCTCAGCGGTCAATTTCCGGTTTTCCAGCAATTCCGGGCGGCGCTGCCAGGTTCGCCCCAGCGCTTGTTTCAAGCGCCATCTGCGCACGCGCTCATGGTCACCCGCCAGCAATACCTCGGGCACTTGAGCTCCGTCTACGACCTCCGGCCGCGTGTATTGCGGATAACCGAGCAATCCCGACATGAAGGAATCGTCTTTCGGCGAATCCTCGTGGCCCAGCGTACCGGGCAAAAGTCGCACAACAGCATCGATCACAACCGCTGCCGCCAGTTCCCCGCCGGTCAGCACATAGTCGCCAACCGACATTTCCAAATCCACATGCGCGAGGATCCGCTCATCGAAACCCTCGTATCGCGCCGCCACCAAAACCATGGCCGGGCCTGCTGCAAGCTCCACGGCACGGGCCTGTGTAAACGGCTCACCCTGGGCGCTCAAGCCGATGTAACGGCACTGCGCCGGCATGACTTGACGCAGGCTGTTCAGCGCTGCGACAACTGGCTCATAGCGCATGACCATGCCCGGGCCGCCCCCGTAAGGTCGATCATCGACGCTCCGGTGCCGGTCCGTTGCGAAGTCCCGCGGCGATGCGCTGCGGAGGCGACACAACCCTTGTTCGCGTGCCCGTCCAATGACGCCGCAATCCAATACTGGCTCGACCAGCTGCGGAAACAACGCTACCAAACCCACTTCGTACACGGCGACTACTCCCAGTAACTGGGGTCCCAATCCACCGTGATCGTCCCGGCTTCCAAATCCACTGCACGAACGACCTCTGGAATGGCAAACGGAATGAGCTGCTGCCCCGAACCCGCCAACACCATCACGTCATGAGTGCCGGTCTCCATCAAATAATCGACGACGCCGAGCACCTTCTGCTGCGTGTCTTGCACTTTGAGCCCGATTAAGTCGGCCCAGTAATAATGCCCCTGCTCGA
>JAHEEO010000176.1 GCA_024640665.1 Rhodospirillales bacterium
CTTATAGAATCGGAGCTGAAGCACCAGCAAAATATCGACGCTGAACGTGAACGCACGCTGGCATTGGCCGGCGAGCAAATCAGCAACCGTTTCGGACAGCTTGCAGGTGATCACTTTCGCACGCACTCCGAAGTGCTGCTGAAACTGGCGCGCGAGAGTTTAAGCGTGCAAAACGAGCGCGCAAAAGGGGAACTTGCTGCACGACAACAGTCGATCGAAAGCATGGTTCGGCCGATCCGAGAGGCGCTCCAAAAGACCGAAAGCCGTCTCGAGCAATTAGATCGCGCAGGACGCGAAACCCACGGCAGCATCAAGGCGCAACTTGAAGCGATGAGCCTGGGGCAAAGCGCGCTGGCCCAGGAAACACGCAGCCTCGTAAATGCACTGCGCCGCCCCGAAGTGCGTGGTCAATGGGGCGAAATAACGCTCCGTCGGCTGGTCGAATTGGCCGGTATGGTCGAGCATTGTGATTTCGAGCCGCAATTTCATCAAGCGACCGACCAAGGCTCGATTCGCCCCGATATGGTGATCAACCTGCCAGAGAACCGACAACTGGTGGTCGATGTAAAAACACCGCTGGATGCCTATCTCGAAGCGACCGAGTCGGATAAACCCGAAGTGCGCGCAGCCGGATTGAAGCGTCACGCGAGCATCGTAGCCGGCCGCATCCGCGAACTCTCAACCAAAAGCTATTGGACGCAATTCGATCAGAGCCCGGAATTCGTCATCTTGTTCATCCCCGGCGACCAGTTTCTCAGCGCTGCCCTATCAGAACGCCCGGAATTGCTGGACGACGCGCTACGGCAGAACATAATTCTCGCAACGCCGAGTAGTTTCATTGCGTTGTTGAAAGCAGTCGCTTACGGCTGGCAACAGGTAAAGCTTGCTGAGAGTGCGAGCGAAATTCGCACTTTAGCGGCACAGCTATACGAACGACTCGCCGTTTTCAGCAAGCATCTGGCCGGCGTCGGCAAAGCCCTTACTGACAGCGTCAAAGCTTACAACAAAGGCGTTGGCTCTCTGGAGCGCATGGTGCTGCCCAGCGCGCGGAAATTCACTGAACTCGGCATCCAGCCACGGCAGCCCATCCCCGATCTCCCAAAAATCGAAGAGCCACTTCGGGAAGTGGCCGAAGGCAACACGGATTCTGATTCGGAGTCCGACTCCAAACGCGTATCTTGACGGACGGATAGTCGATTCATGGACACCATTGACCCTCAAAAATATCAGCCGGCTCCAGATGCATTCGCAGGGCGAATCATTCTCGTTACCGGGGCAACCGCAGGCATTGGTCGTGCGGTTGCAGAAGCGTTAGTCAGACTGGGCGCGCAAACAATCTTGCTCGGGCGTCGCACGCAACGCCTGGACGCCCTTCACGCCGACCTCGCAGCACTGGGGCCAGAGCCCGCCGTTGCATTACTGGATTTCGAGCGCGCACAGGGTGACCAGTACATGGCGCTTACCGAGCAAATCGAGTCGCGGTTTGGGCGTTTAGACGGGCTGCTGCTAAATGCAGGAATTCTCGGAGACCGCAGCCCGATAGAACACTATGACATCGGCGTGTGGCAGAAAGTAATGCATGTGAATTTCAATTCGCAGTTCATTCTTACGCGCTGTTTGCTGCCACTGCTTCGAAAATCGGACGATGCATCTATTCTCTTCACCACGAGTGGGGTCGGAAACCGCGGGCGGGCACATTGGGGCGCTTACTGCGCATCCAAGTTTGCCACCGAAGGCCTTATGCAGGTGTTGGCTGCAGAACTCACAAATACAAAGATCCGCGTCAACTGCGTAAACCCCGGCGGCACGCGCACGCGCATGCGGGCTCATGCGTTTCCGGGCGAAGATCCGCTGACGCTTCTCGAGCCGGCCGATATCGTCAGCACCTACCTTTACTTACTTGGGCCCGACAGCGCGGGCGTTTCCGGGCAGCGTCTAAATTGCCAAGGCAGCAGCGATGCGTAAATTCGCTCTGCAGGTGCACTTGTGGAGCGCGCTAATTTGCGGTGTCTATATTATTCTCATCAGCTTAACTGGCAGCGCGGTGGTGATGCGCCGCGAGTTTGGACGCTGGTTTTCACCGCCATCGTTTATCGAAATCAGCGGCGAACGTTTTGAAGATTCCAGCCTGCGCGCCAGCATTCAGGCGCAGTATCCAAACCACGAAATTCTGACAATTGGAGATACCTACGATGAGCGTTTACCTGTTGCAGTTACGCTGAGTCGCAACGATCTCGAAATTGAACGGCGCTTCAATCCATATACCGGAGAAGACTTAGGAGACCCGTTCCCACTTAGTCTCCGCGCGATGGCGTGGCTCGTCGATTTGCATGACAACCTTCTCAGCGGCACATCAGGACGACGAATTAACGGCATCGGCGGAATCGCGTTCACACTTATCGTTCTTACGGGCGCGATTTTGTGGTGGCCCGGTCAACAGCGGTGGAAACGCAGCCTCACTGTGAGCTGGCGACAAACCGGTTATCAGTTCTTGTGGCGGCTGCACAGCACACTGGGATTCTGGTGCTTCGCACTGTTGCTAGTATGGGGAATTACCGCGATCTATTTTGCCTTTCCAAACCCTTTCGAATCGGCAATGGACTACTTCGATCCCGACCTGCTGGACTTCGAACGGCCCGGTGAACGCCAACTGCTGCTGCTTATTGATGCGCACTTTGGACGCTTTGGCCCACTGCCTATTCGCTTCGTATGGATGACGCTAGGCCTAGTACCCATCGTCCTGCTCATTTCCGGGTTTCTGCTGTGGTGGAAAAAACGCGGGAAACAACCGATTGGAAGCCAATAGCAAGGGCCGTTCTAGCGACGTTCTTTTCGCTTTGGATGCGTTTGCTTACGCTCCAAACCAACGCTTTGATAAAGCGCTCTCTCTTCACCTTTGGTTAGCTCACGGGTTTGCCCGCGCCGAAGTCGACTGAGGGAAATAGGCCCAAATCGAGTTCGTATCAAACGGCTTACGGCGAATCCTAAAGCCTCGAAGATTCTGCGAACCTCTCGATTGCGCCCTTCCTGGAGACTCACGTCGTACCAAGTGTTTACACCGGCACCGCCTGCCGGCTTAATGCTGGCAACCCTTGCAAGACCATCCTCAAGCATGATGCCGGCGCGAAGCTGCTCAAAATGCGCATCCTCCAGGTGGCCGAGAATTCTCACGGAATAGTGCCGCTCAACCTCGTAGCTCGGATGCATGAGCCGATGCGCCAGTTCGCCATCCGTGGTTAACAGCAATAATCCCGAAGTCGCTAAATCGAGGCGGCCAACGCTGATCCATCGACCTTGGCTCGGCGCGGACACTTTGTCGAAGACCGTGGGCCGACCCTCCGGATCATTGCGTGTCGTAATCTCGCCGACCGGCTTGTAGTAGATGAGGTGCTCGCGTTTTTGACCGGCAATTGCTTGCGCTGAAATGCGCACTTCTTTGCCGTCTATGCGGACCTTCTCATGCCCCGTTAAGTGGTCACCCAGTTTTGCGACCTGACCATTAACGAGAACTTTGCCTGCTTCTATCCAGCGCTCAATCTGGCGACGGGAACCTGCACCCGCATTGGCCAAGACTTTTTGTATGCGTTGCGACAGATCAATTCGACTCGGAAGCAGCGGCGTCTTCTTCAACTGCTTCGAGCCCCTCGATAAGATCGGCTTGGGGACTAACTTGCGGACCGTCTTCGTTGATCTCTGCAAGCGCAGGGAGCTCGTCGATACTTCTGAGACCGAAGTAATCCAGAAACTGCTTGGTCGTACCGAACATCTCGGGCTTGCCGGGGACATCGCGGTGACCCACCACGCGAATCCACTCGCGTTCGAGCATCGTGCGAATAATATTGGGGTTTACGGCAACGCCGCGAACATCTTCGATCTCGCTGCGTGTAATCGGCTGCCGATAGGCGATCAGCGACAGAGTTTCTAACAAGGCACGTGAATACCGCGGTGGCCGTTCTTCCCACAGCGGCTGTAACCAACCCGCCATTCGGCTGCGGATCTGAATGCGAAATCCGCTGGCGACTTCCTGCACCTGCAAACCGCGGTCTTCATAGTCATTGGCCAGCGCAGTGAGGGCATTTAAAACAATTTCTTTGTCGACATCTGGCGCTTTGGTAACAAATAGGCCAACGAGTTTATCGACGGGTAACGGCTTCGTAGCCGCTAACAATGCTGCTTCCAGCACATGCTTAATTTCAGTATCTTCCATGATTCTTGTCTAGGCTCTTTCCGATTCGCTACTTTCGCTTGGTTCAACAGACTGCTGCTTTGCCGCACGGATGTGGATGGGACCAAATGGTTTGGCTTGTACGGCTTCGATCAGCGTCTCTTTGAGCAATTCCAGCATCGCCAGAAAAGTCACTGTGACGCCTGCTTTGCCTTCCGCCGGATCAAAAAGCTTCGAGAACTCTACGCGCTGATCGTTTTCCAATGCGACAAGCACAGATGACATGCGCTCACGCACAGACAAAGCTTCTCGCCGGATATGATGATGCGCAAAATTCTCCGATCTCGAAACGACATGCTGAAAGGCGATAACGAGTTCTTTCAATGTAATGTCTGGCAGCTTGGTGACAACACGCCTTTCGACAACCTCCGCCTCAGCGGGAAAGACGTCACGCTCTAGACGCTCGAGACAGTCCAGGTCATGTGCGGCCTTCTTGAAACGCTCGTACTCTTGCAGCCGTCGCGCGAGTTCTGCACGCGGGTCTTCTTCCTCCGCGTCTTCAGAGACCGGCCGCGGCAGGAGCATGCGAGACTTGATCTCGGCCAAAGTTGCAGCCATAACCAGATACTCACCGGCAAGCTCAAACTGAATTTCATTCATCAGGTCGATGTACTCGACATACTGTTTCGTTATTTGGGTCAGAGGAATATTGAGAATATCGATGTTCTGCCGACGAATGAGGTACAGCAGTAAATCTAGCGGACCCTCAAAGGCCTCGAGGAATACTTGCAGCGCATGCGGGGGAATATAGAGATCACGGGGCAACTCCGTGATGGGCTCGCCTTCAACGACGGCAAACGGCATCTCTCGCTGCGCAGGTGCGCCGGCAGCCTCGGAATCATTAACGGGTGGCGGCTCAGGCGGCACAAGCCGCAAATTTGGTCGAGTCTCTTCGCTCAATGTCGTGTCCCTAGGCGCGGCCAAGTTGAATGACGCTGTAAAAAAAGTCGGTCAGGAAGAGCATTGGCGGCTCTATAAAAACCGCGAAAAATTGTATCACCTGCATACTGTCGAGTATGAATAACCCGATGACGATAAAGATACCAAATGGCTCGATTCGATCGAGCATCTGCCCGAAATTTTCTGGCACTAGACTGCGCAGGACTCTCCCACCGTCAAGCGGCGGAATGGGCAACATATTGAAAACGGCCAGAAGGACATTGATTTGAATACCAAATCCAGCCATGTTCAAAAGCCATTGACTGCCCAAATCAGCAGTCGACAACACGAAAAACTGGGCCGCTGCGAAAAGCGCCCAGAGCAAAGCCATGACCAGGTTCACACCGGGTCCCGCCAGTGCAACGAGCGGCATATCCCGCCGGGGACTGCGCAGGCGATTGACACTCACCGGCACCGGTTTTGCCCAACCAAATATGAAAGGGCTCGTCAGGAACAAAAAGATAGGTACGACAAGACTGCCTATAGGGTCTATGTGCTTTATCGGGTTGAGTGTCAGCCGCCCTGCCTGGTGAGCAGTCATATCACCAAATTGCTTAGCCGTCCATCCATGCGCCACCTCATGCACGGTAATCGCAAAGATCAACGGCACGATTGCATAGGACAGATTGTAGATCAGCATGGATGTGTCAGAACCGAACATGCGCGCATTATACGCACTTGGACACGTGAACAAGGCGTAGCTTACAGGCCGGTTAACCTGCTGTTATTTATGCAACTTCTGGCTTGCTGGGATTAGACGAGGTTACTAACGTCACCCTTGCCCTCACGCAGTATTTCGACTCGCCCGTGACTGAGATCGAGAATCGACGTGGGATCGATACCGCCAGCTCCGCCATCGACAATGGCGTCGACCTGCGAACCCACTCGTTCACGGATATCGTCTATCTGTGTCAACGGGATATCGTCTCCTGGCAGAAACAGCGTCGAACTCATGATGGGCTGCCCCAGCATCTCGATCAGGCCCTGCGCGATTGGATTGTCGGGCACGCGAATACCGATGGACTTACGTTTAGGATCACGCAATCGTTTTGGCACATCATGTGTAGCCTGCAGAATAAACGTGTATGGGCCCGGCGTTAAAGCCTTGAGCATGCGATAAGCCCAATTATCGATTCGTGCGTAGGTTGCAATTTCGGCGAGATCCGAACAAACCAGCGTAAAGTCGTGATCGCGCTCGGTTCGCCGAATGCGTCGAATTCGCTCAAGCGCGGCTTTGTCACCCAGATGGCAACCCAGGGCGTAAGAGGAATCGGTAGGATATACAATGACACCACCCCTCTCGATGATGTCAGCAACTTGGCGCAGCAAGCGGGGCTGCGGATCCAACGGATGGATCTCAAATACAGTTGTCACTATATACAGTCTCTAGCA
>JAHEEO010000012.1 GCA_024640665.1 Rhodospirillales bacterium
GGCTCATCGAGCAACAACAGCTTCGGGTCGTGCAGCAACGATTTGGCTAAAACGACCCGCTGAGTCATCCCGCGGGAAAGCGCCTTGCCATAAACATTTCGTTTATCGCCGAGTTGGACTTTGTTGAGGCAAGCATCGACACGGTCGCGCTTTTCACTGCCAACGTAGCCGTAGCTTTCGGCAAATAAGTCCAGGAACTCCCAAACTTTGAGATCGGGTATGACCGGTGCGAGGTCGGGCATATAGGCCAGCAGTTTGTGCGCTTCGGCTGGTTGTTCGAACAGGTCGTGGCCAGCGATGCGTACTTCGCCATAGGTCGGTTCTAATAGTGTCGCCAAAACGCGTATCGTGGAGGTTTTGCCGGCGCCGTTGGGACCAACGAGACCGAATATCTCTCCACGGTCGAGCGACAAGCTCAAATCGTGGACGGCTGTGAAGTCTCCGTAATCCACTCGCAAGTTCAAAATCTCAAGTGCCGGAATCGATGTCACCGCGGGTTCCTTAGTTTTTATTATGTTGGTGCCGCCCTATTGGCTGTTGGTCGGGCATCAAAAGTATAGACGCGTTAATCGGCCAAAGGTTACAGCAGTGACATATCGGCTGGATTTGCAGCGAATCCGGCGTTGGATTTAGCCATTTGCATAAGGCGCATCTATCTCGATGTAGACGTGCGGGTTTGCCCTTTGGAAAACCGAAGGCATGTGATTCTCCAGAGCGTCAATTCGTGCTATTTATGGCCTCACGATGTTCAAGCGAGCCATACGGCTTTTAACCTATCCGGGCCGCATCCGTAGCGATGGGGAAGGCGTAATCGCTGTCAATCAGCATCTCGGCGTGGCTGTCTTGAAGCATTCGTCCCGGACGCCGCCGCTCAGGTGCTATAGTTTTCAGCGTGCATGAACGGGAGAACAGACCCGCGATGAATTATTGCATTCGCAGCCTACCTTGGAGGTGCCGGTGGTCTTATTTGAGATGCGGCAGAAGCTGAAGACACTGGCTGGCATACTCGTGCTCGCCGCAGCGTTATCTCATGGCGGTGCGTTCTCGCAGCCGGTCTTCGACCTTGCTGCAACCGATGCGCAACGACGCCTTGTCGACAAGATTCAACAAGTGCAGTTGGAGGAAGACCCCAATTCCGCAGACTTGATCGAACCCTTGACGGCCTTAGGGCTGCTTTATCAGGAAAGTGGAAACTATATTCTTGCAGCGGCTGCCATTCAAAGCGCATTGGACGTTGTCCGTGTCAACCTCGGCCTGCATGCTTTCGAGCAGGCCCCCTTGCTCCGGCAGCTGATTGCGAACGCGCAGGCGGTAGGCGATGTCGAGGCTGCCTGGGATCTCGAGCAGCAGCTTTTGACTCTGGCGCGACGTCATCCCAACGACTTGCGGGCCGTGCCGTTTTTTCGTGAGGCCGCTGAAAGGCGGATGGATTTCGCTGAAAGATATCGCGCCGGAGAATTAGTACCCGAAGTCGTGCTTGGCTGCTACTACCAGCAGATGGGCAGAAAGACCTGCACCTCTGGAAGCAAAGGTTACGCGATCAATGCCATGGTCTCCGATGCCCAAGCGAACTATGTGGCTGCGATTGAGGTGCTGCTGCGAAATGAGCTTCACTCGAGCGATGAGCTTCGTGAGCTCGAAATGGAAATCGTTCGCAGCGCCTATCTATATGGCGGTACTTATTCCGTAGAACAAAGACTCCGCAGCCTCCTGTCTTATGAAGAGCGCAGTTCAGCGTCTGCGCTAAGCCGAATAAGTGTGCTCGTTCTACTGGCAGATAATGAACTGGGATTGTCGAGGGGTCTCAATGCCTATGAGTCTGTGCTCGGTCTATACGAGGACGCTTATCGACAGCTCAAGGAAAGCGACACTGCGCAAGCGTCGATTGACGCGATGTTTTCGCCGCAGACGCCTGTCGTGATACCGGCCTTCTTGCCCAACCCGCTAGTCTCGGTGACACCATCGGAGCCTGCTGGTTATGTTGATGTCGCCTTTAGAATTACTACGCAAGGAAAGAGCGACGACATCGAGATCTTGAGCGCGACCCCAGAGGTGACACGTACCGCCAAGAGAGACCTCATCCGGCTGATCTTACGTAGCCGATTTCGGCCTAGGGTGACGAACGGTCAATTCGTCGATTCCGATCCGATTGTTGTGCGGTACTACGTCGACGAGTAAACCCGCAGCTCAGTTCATTGGTCGAATAGGGGCATGGTTCAAATTGACAGAAGTTCCCACAAATGGGATAGTTAGCTACACTAAAGACAGTCGGAAGCTGAATGGTAGCCAGGATGAAAAATGTACAGAGCGCAGGATCTGTAGAATGTTTCGATTCAAGCGGCAAGCCCCATTCGACCAGGTGGTCCGTTTGGGAAGATGACATGGGCCGTAGACTGGAAATGACTTACAAGGGGCATACCGAGGGCATAACCATTACCAGCACCCAACTGTCTCGCGACACTCAACAAACGCTCGCCGAGCATATGTTTTCCCGCATGCTACAAGACCTCGGTTACTAATCGAGGCTAGCCAACCTCACGACAGCTTTATCAGCCGCGATCCCAGTCTGTGTCCCAGCCTGCATACCCGGACAAACGTAGTGTCAGAATGTTAAAGTACCCGTACTTAGAACAGCGTTTTTTCGGTCGAGGGATCGACTCAATCAAGGAGTCTCGTGGTGCAGTTAAAGAGGTTACAGATGGTCGCGGTGCTAGCGTTCGCGGTGCTCGTGTCAGGATGCGCATATACGCCCATCTTCGGATTCCCGGTGCAAGAAGGCGACATAAATGCCGGCCGGCAGGCCTTTATCGATCACCAGTGCCACCAATGTCATAGCGTATCTGGTATTCGGATGCCGCCGCTGGCGGGGGCTTCTGCGCCGATTCTCGAGTTGGGCGGAGAAACAACGTATGCCAAGAGTTATGCCGAGTTAATGACTTCGGTTATCAACCCAAATCATTTCATCTCGGAAAGGTATCGCGAGCAATTAAGGCTGGATACATTGCTGCTGAGTGAGTCACCTATGCCGACGCCACAACTCGACAACATGACCGTACGTCAACTGCTCGATATAGTCTCTTTCCTGGACGCTAGATATGTACTGGTTGAAGGTTATGTTTCGGAATAGCAAGTCAGTCCAGCTTCAGCAGCGGCCGCTGGCAACCCAGAAGTAAGTCTCACCCGAAGCGAGCCTGGTGTAGCGGTCAGTGACGCGGACGTAGCCGGCTGGTTGCCGCGGCGATAGCCGCAATGTGCTCACCATCGGTCCCGCAGCATCCGCCGACGAGCTTTAGGTTATGCGTTCGCTGCATCGCTGCGACTTCCTCGGCCAGTTCGCTCGGGTTGCCGCGATCTAACGAGGTGCTGTTGTCGAGTTCTTCGTGACTTTTCCTTGAGGAATTGGCTCTGAATCCGCTGAATCTCGCGAGCCAGGATTGGCCATCTGACTTGGCCTTCTCGAGCGTCGGCATTAGATGTGTTGGATGCGCGCAGTTAACTGTGTAGTACGCTGGAAAACCGCCGGTTGCATCGTCAATACGATTGATGAAGTCGCCCAAGCTGCTTCCGTTGGGAAGCCGGCCGTCAGTTTCTACCGTGGCAGAAATGATCGCAGGCAGGTCTAGTTCCTTTGCGACTTTCGCGATACCGATAGCCTCATTGGCATTGGTCATTGTCCATGCGCAAAGTACGTCGACTTCGGCATCGGCTAATGCCCTAATCTGGGCTTGGTGGTATTCGAATGCTGCGGCAACGGTGGGCGAGTCATCTACTCGATAGCCATCGCCTCGGGGGCCGATGTCTGCAGCAATTAGAGCCGGAAACTCCTGCTGAGATCGCGATTCACGAACGCGCCAGGCGTCGATGGCCGCTTTGGTTTTGGAGACTGCGAGTTGATTCAGCCTTTTGACGTCTGAGGGCGGATAGCCCAGCGCGGCTATATAGTCGGGATGGGCTCGCCAAACGAGCGCATCGAGCAACAGTGCGTGGCCGTGCGCGTCAACTGCAGACATAAGGGGATGCAAATACTCAGATTCGAGTTTTGCGAGGGCGTCCTCATCGTTAAAGATTTCAAATGCGCAGAACTCACGCATGGGAAATTGTTGCTGAAATAGCAGAAACGTTTCGGTTCCGCCAGCGGTTAGAAAATTTCGTTCGCTGAGAAGCTGAGTGGCCTCATGAGTCATTGCGTAAACCTCTTGGTTGGCACTTGATCAAGTCGGCGGGGTGTCGCCCGTTTAACCGCAGGTACCTTCCAGATTACAAGACGCTCACAACAGCGTCCGACCAAGCCCAGCACCATCGGCAACTGAATAGCAATTTGCGGCTTGAGCCGCACTCCGCGTTAATGCGAAGTGCGGCTGCGAGAATTAGCCGCAACAAATCGCGCCGCTCGCGATTTGTCGTCTGGGTGCGCTCAGTTGGACGTGCGGCGGAACGTCACCGGCATGCCGCCCTGAATGCCGGACACGACCCCAGTGATGGTGCCGTCGTCACTGAGTTCGCCGGAGGCACTCCAGGGGTCGATGTTAGGGAAGGTGAAGCTTACCTGTCGTCCTTCGATCCGGAAATTCCGCAGCGGCTTGTCGATTTCGCCGAGGGTCGTTCCGATTAACTTGCCATTGACTGTGCCGTCGGCGTTGCGCGTAAACTCGAGCTCGATATCGAGATCGATTGACGGAATACGAGGTCTGCCGACCCAGCGTCCGGCCAGTGCATTTGCGACGCTCGGCGTTACTTCGAGCGGCTCCTGCTCGGGTTCAGGTGTTGGATTCGCCAGCGCGTAACGGTGCGTTTCTACGTAGTTTCGGACGATCGTATTGTCCTCATGGCACGCGTACTCGGGCCAGATGTAGTCGGGGTCGTTGCGCATTGGGTAGCGAACCGTAAATGGCGCTGTCAGGACGAGCGGATCCTCGGTGGTGATCTCATAAAGCCAAGTGTCGTCGTTAAGCCGCACGATCCGCTCGGTCGTCTTCAATTGATCGCTCTGCCAGAAGCGGTTGCCCGGCGGTGAACCTTGCACAGCTAGATTCATCAGCGGGTTGTTGATCGGCAGACCGTCAGCGTAGTTGGTCGTCTCGATGACAAGCGTGGTGCCTTCCCAGTGTCCGCGTGAATCGCCGAGCCGCTGTTTGATGTTCGGATCGAGCGGCCCGCGGCCGTCCATCTTGACGACGCGCGCTTCGTGAATCATCTCTGTTTCAAGGATTACGACGCCAGGCGCCTGGTGAATTCTGAAGCCGCCGTTATAGCGATACGGCATCATCATCGACGGCATGCCGCGTGTGATGCAGCGGTCCCAGCTATCGAAATCATCCTGAGACTGGAAGTTGATGTCCTCGCCTGGAAGCGCCCAGTCGCTGCCGTATTCGTAAGCAACGCGCTTGGCTTGCGGAGTCAGGGGAGGCAACAGGCCGTTGGGCGGATCCATGATCAGGTTAGTCTGCCGCTGCGGGATATTTGCATCGCCAGCCGATCGAAACGCGGCACCGCCGTCGCCTGCCGCGATGGCCGCTGCCATGCGGTCTACCCGACTATTGAAGGCGTCCATTGCTGCGCCGAATTCTTCGTCGGTCAGCCACTTCTTGTTCATATCGCACGGTGGGCCGCCGGGTCGATAGCTGCTGGCGCAACGCTCGAACGGGATACGTGCGGCCTGCATCATGTCCAACTTGGCCCGCAGGTCTGGGTCGCCCCACGCGGTCATTGGGTGGTCCCACCGCCGCGGGGTCTCGATGAAGTGGTTTGCCTCGCTTGCGGCACCGCGAATGGAATCGTCTATTTGGGCTTGCGCCGTCGGGATGAGTATCGCGGCGGCTCCAGCGCTGAAGAGCGCGCTTCGAAGCGTCGACATGATCGGGTGCATAGTCACTCCTTAGTTATTGCCGGCAATACACAGGATCCGGCTTAAGATGTTAACGTACCTTGCCCGCCGGCTCACGTCCATTCTTGACAGCATGTACGTGACGAGACCCGGTCGAGGTAAAGGTACAAGTTATGAAAGCGGTGCCTGGAGTCCCGCCGATTCGGGTTGGCACTGCTGCCGGTTGACAGGGGTTGTCGACAAGTATTTCTTCTCAGAATGAGCCCGGTTTGGAGCTCTCGAGTTCTGGCGGCCGCAAACGTAAGTCGAGCTGCCGCCCTAAGCGCACCACGATACTCCTCAATGCCTCAAGGTCTGTTTCGAGAGTACGAAAATTGACAATGCAAGCACGCAGGAACTGCCGTCCGTCGAGTACAGCGTTCGAGACGTAAGCTTCACCTCCAGCCTGTAAATCCGCGACGAGGCGCCGATTGAGCTCATCTAGATAGACCCGCCATGCTTCGGTGTCCGCTCGAAAGTCGCTCGGTTGAAAGCGAAAGGTGGTGATGCTCAGTTGCTGCGTGCCGAGTGACAGTTCCGGGTGCTCTTCAACGAGTTCGGCCAAGCGGCGTGCCAAGGCGATGTTTTGGCGAATGCTTTGTTCATAGCCGTCACGCCCAATTTGGCGCAGACAAAGCCAGACTTTCAGCGCACGAAAGCCGCGCGAGTTCTGCAGTCCATGCTCGTAGTAGTCCAGCCCGCCCCGGTCAGATTCATCTTTGAGATGATAGTAGGCGGGCCGGTAGCTGAAGGCGTTCGATAGCGATTCCGGATCGCGCACCAGCGTGCATGCCGCTTCGAGTGGGCTATACAGCCACTTGTGCGGATCGAGCGCTACTGAATCCGCGCGCGATAAGGCACGCAGATCTGGTGGCGCTTCCGGCAAGACGGCCGCCGGTGCTCCGTAGGCGCCATCGACGTGAAACCAGAGCCCATGCTCGGCTGCAACTGCAGCGATTGCGCTCAACGGATCGATGGCCCCTGTGCTCACATTGCCAGCAGTGCCTACCACGAGAAACGGCAAGTTATCGGCGTTGCGGTCTTGGATAATCTGTCGTTCGAGTTCGTCAACGCGCATGCGTTGCTCGTCGTCTACCGCCACCCATCGAATTGCACCGGTGCCAATTCCGCTGATATCTGCTGCTTTCTCTATCCAGGTGTGCGTTTCCCGTGAGCCGTAAACCACAGGACGTCGCTGGTCCGCAGACAAGCCTTTCCGCCGCACGTCCCAGGGAACACGCGCATGTCTTGCGGCGAGAAAGGCTACAATGTTGGCCATATTGCCGCCGCTGACCATAATGCCGCCACATGGTCGCGGAAAGCCTATGAGCTCGGCCAACCACTCGACGGTTTGCATCTCGATCTCGTTGGCAGCTGGAGATAGATTTCTTAAACCACAATTCTGGTTAATCGACGCCGCCAATAGGTCGGCCAGCGCGCCCAGCGGTGCTGCCGACGATGTAATGTAACCAAAGAATCTTGGGTGACCGTTGTGCAGGGAGTGATCGAACAGCAGCGGCGTCACTTCTGCAAGCAACTCAGCTGCGGACTGGCCCGTCTTTGGTAGCGAGTCGCGTGCAAAGATTTCGCGAAGCTCGAGGGCAGATTCGCCCGATGTGACCCGACGTTCCCGCACTGAACCGTAGAAGGCTGCGAGCTCGTCAATAAGGCGATGGCCGACAGCACGAAACTCTTCCTCGCTCATATCAAGCGTTGCGCCTGGTTCGGGTTCGACTGGCAATCGAGTCTGTGTTGTCATGAAGATCTCTCGTCGTCTGGGTCGCTGTAAACGTAAAATACCGCCATCGGCCATCCGAGCCTAGCGTAGTGGAATTGAAGGAGTACACAAATGCCTAAGCGTTTGAATAATATTCTCGAAACGATCGGACAAACGCCGGTCGTGCGTATCAATAAGCTCGCGCCTCCAGGATGCAATCTCTACGTAAAGATCGAGTCTTTCAACCCCATGGGCTCGGTCAAGGACAGGCTTGCTCTTGGCATCATCGAAGATGCCGAGCGATCTGGCGCACTGCGGCCTGGTCAGACTGTAGTTGAAGCAACGAGCGGCAACACCGGTATCGGTCTTGCCATGGTCTGCGCGCAAAAAGGCTATCCACTCGTTGTCGTAATGTCCGAGAATTTTAGCGTTGAGCGGCGCAAGATGATGCGTTTTCTAGGTGCCAAGGTCGTTTTGACCCCGGCAGCGGGCAAGGGTACCGGCATGCTTGCTAAGGCCGTCGAGTTGGCGGCGACACATGGTTGGTTTCTATGTCGGCAATTTGAGAATGAGGCCAACGCCAATATTCACTCTGCGACAACAGCCGAGGAGATACTCGACAGTTTCAGCGACGTAGGGCTTGACTATTTTGTTACGGGCTTCGGTACTGGTGGCACGCTCAAGGGCGTTGCGCGGGTGCTCCGGCAGCGCAGTCCGGACACCCAGATCATCGTATGCGAGCCGGACAACTCGGCCATGCTGAGTAGCGGTGTCGGCCAGTCGCGCGAAGCCGACGGCACGCCTGCAGGGAGTCATCCGAGTTTTCGTCCGCACTTGATGCAAGGATGGTCACCCGATTTTATTCCGAAGCTGGCCGAGGATGTCGTCGGCGCGCATCTGTTCGATAGCATCGTGCCAGTAGCCGGCGCAGACGCATTGCGTATCTCGCAAGCGCTCGCTCAACAGGAAGGTATATTCGCCGGCATATCGGCGGGCGCGACGTTGGCTGGCGCGCTGCAGGTTGCCGAGTCAGCACCGCCGAACGCCAACATCGTTTGTATGCTGCCAGATACGGGCGAACGCTATCTGAGCACGCCGTTATTCGCGGAGATTGCCACGGATATGACTGCAGAAGAGATTGAAATCTCGCGCTCGACGCCGGGCTTTCGCTTCGACGCGCCAAAGCCGGCAGATGCCGCCAAGCCCGCGGACGAAAAGCCGGAACCACCGCCACCGCCGCCAGAAGTTACCGCGGCAGCAGCAGCTTTTCTCGAAGAAGTTACAAGTGATAGCAGCCAGCCTGTGGTCATGTTTGCGCTCGAGTGGTGCGAGTTTTGCTGGTCTGTCCGCCGAATGTTTGCGGATTTCGGGATTCCCTACCGGTCTATTGATCTCGATTCTGTGCAGTACCAGCAGGACGAGTGGGGCGGGCAGATACGTGCAGCGCTGACCGCGCAGACGACCTGGACAACGATTCCTCAAATCTTTGTCGGCGGGGAGTTCGTCGGCGGCTGCACTGATGCTTTCGACGCTTGGAAAGCGGGCAAACTGCAAAACCTATTGGACAGGCACAATGTCGCCTACTCCTCTGACAAGTCGGCAGACCCATACTCGTTCCTGCCGACTTGGCTGCACCCGCGTTAGCGAACATTCCCAAGCAATCTTAGGTCGAAATCTTGAGTGCCGACTCGCCAGCCATGGTTAGGCGAGTCGGCAACCCCGAATCTATTTGTTGTCACAGTTGCCAAGTGTGCAGCGGCTCATAACGACTGCCACTGGCATGTGTGATTGATTCGACCAGCGACAGCGAACGAACTTTCCATCGAAATGTCACTTCACTTGTAGGAATGGGATTGGCGTTGCGGGCCAGGGTTACATGAGGGCGGTATGGACGCTCTTCACGAACGAAGCCGTGCTCACTGAGGCCTAGCCAAAGCTGCTTTTCGAGAATTTGCAGTTCCTGCGGGACGGTGAGCGGCTCGAGCCATAGCATTCGATTGCGTTTCGAGTGCCAGTACCGTCCAAACTCGACGAAAAACCCGCTGACATCGAGCGCTGGATTGCGCATTACTGCCTGCGCTGCACCGGCATCGATATTGCCGAGAAACGCCACGGTGATATGCAGATTGCGAGGCGGTACGGGGCGGCCTCCGGCTTGTTTGACGGCATCTCGCGTCGTGCGCTGGATTGTGCTGCGGGTTTCGGTATTCGGCATAATGGCGAAGAACAGCCGTCGAGACTTTGCGTGTTTTTGCATCGGCCGACTGTTACGCGCGCATCAACGGCATCAATGCGCTATCGGCAGACCTTCGTCTGTACAGCGATGTACTTCGACAACAACGTGCATAACGCCGAGGCCTGGTGGGATCAGCGCTTTGTAATGATCAGGCGGCTGTGGCTTGGGGGTGACCAAAGATACGATTACCGAGTAGAGATTTGGTCCTACTGCCCACACGTGCAGGTCCGCCACGCGGTTGTGGCCTGCGGCTTCAATTTTCTCTTTAATGACGTCGCGGACGTCGTCGGCTGCTTCGCGATCGAGCAGGATATTGGACGTGCTGCGCAATAGTCCCAGCGACCAGCGCGCTACGAGTACGGCACCGACGATGCCCATGGCAGGGTCCGCCCATCCCCAACCGAAATACTTGGCCGCCAGCAGTGCGAAGATGGCCAGCAAGGACGTCAGCGCATCTGCCAGAACATGCAGATAGGCAGACACCAGATTGTGGTCGTGATGATGGTGGTGATGATCGTGATGATGGCTGTGGCCATGATCACCGTGGTGGTCATGGTCGTCGTGGTGTTCATCCTCATGATGCTGAGCATGGGCAGCATACTGCTCTGGCATGTCCTGCACGTTTTCCGGGTGGTGATGGTCGCCCAAAATAAAGACCGAAACGCCATTGACGATGAGTCCAATTACGGCAACAAATATGGCTTGATTGAAAGCGATGTCCACCGGCGCAATCAGCCGATGTCCGCTTTCCCACACCATCACAAAAGCGAAGCCCGCCAACAGCACGGCGCCGGTATATCCGCCCAAAGTATTGACCTTGCCGGTACCGAAACTGAACGACTCATTGTGAGCATGCCGGCGGGCATAGATGTAGGCGAACGCATTGATGCCCAGCGCAACTGTATGGGACGCCATGTGCAGGCCATCGGCTAAAAGCGCCATTGAGCCGTAGAGAACTCCGGCGCCGATTTCGACAACCATCATAATGGCAGTGATGGCAATTACGATGAGCGTGCGCGTCTCGCCGCGCCGCCTTACATGCTGGCCGAAGGCGTGCGAGTGTTGCCAAAGATGAAGATTGTCTTCGCGCATGACTTTAGTTTCCGCCTCGGGCATTCATCTATTTTACCGCGAGCCGGGCCCCGAGACGCTACAGATCCCTGCGTCGTTCACGTCATTCGAAGCTGAAGATGTCTGCAGCGTCCGGCGGTTGCATGCCCTGCTCGTGGTATTGCTCCCAAAAGGCTGCCCACGGGCGGCCATACATATCGGGTACCTGGTATTCGATAGTCGTGCCCGGGGAAACCGGCGTTGCAACGCCGTCAAGTGGATAGATTGTCGGCACACACTCAATAAACTGATACGGATCGCTGTCGCCAAAGCCACCAATTCGTTCGAGATTACGCACTATCCGGATCGGCTCTACGAGCGCTTCGGGGTCGTAGAAGATTCCCTCGTGGTTCAGGCCGATCAAGTTGCCATCCGCGTCGTGGTTAGGCGTATAGATCTCAATGGTTTGCAGCTTGCTCGAGAACTCGAAGTTGCCGTGCACTTTCCAACCCTGAATGTTGGACGTCCAAGTGATCAGTACGTTCTCATCCCAAAAGCCGATTGTTTCGCCGTACCAGCGCGGCACATCAGCACCCAGACGCGGCACGGTACCGTCCATATTGAAACTGCGACCGATGTGGATGTTAGTGATGAAATTATCGGCGTCGCCGGCCAGTATCTGCACCAGCTCGGGCGTGACCACGATTTGGTGCGGCTGATTCGTAACGCCGTGGTAGTGCCAGCGCCGCATGGAGCCTTCCGGCCAGCAGTACATTGCCGGCCACATCGGCGCATTCGTATTGCCGTGGTGGTAGGCCTCTTGAACCATGCGGGTCTGGTACTCATCGGTCAGCAGCGAAAGGATGGTCGGAACCTGCGTCCAAAACAATTCCGCATACCAGTTTTGGCCTCTTGGCCAAACGTAGCGGCCGTTCAATTCGCCCGGTACCGTGGCATAGGTGTGCTCCGTTGGTCCGCCGCGGCGGCGTGTTTCTTCGAGCAACGCCGCATAGTGGGCCTCGGCAGACGCGAAAGCGTATGGGCTGACAATAGCTTCGCGTGGATAGTCGCGGTTGCAGTATCCCCAAGCGGCGGTCATCGGCGGGTTGTCGCCTATCATTCCGTCCGCCCACTGAGCTTCGATCGCTTCCGGGCTGTTGCAGCGAAAGTAGCGCGGATCGCTCCATAGTGCGCGGTCGGCATAAAAATCCTGCGACGTGAAGAGATCGACTGGAAGCGGTTCGACGCCGTCGGGCACGTCTCCATTCCAGGCGGAGCCCCCGCTGGAAACGTTGTTTCTGAAAGGCCCAACCATCCAATGCTCTTCTGGATATCCCTCGATCGCTGCTGGGGGATATGCTTCAAGTTCTGCGCGCGGCGTCAGCGTCTTGCCGGGGATCGCAGGCGCGAGCGGCGCAGCTCGGCCCACGCTTGCGAATTCGATGTCGGCCACTCGCTGCGCTTCGGCGCTGATACTCACCAGCAACGCTGCCGTAATGAGCACATGAGAGCATTGGCGCACGACTGTCAGAGCTTTGGTCGTCGACATTCGTAGATCCTCTTGCTTGTTATGAATGCGGGTTTGCGCGACAAAAAGCTTGACCATTCTAAGCATGCATCATGACTGCGCACTGCCGCAGGGCTATGCTCGCACAAGAACTCGCATAAGCCCAACTGCAGACACTTCTCAGTTACGCGCGGGCGTTATCGGCGCGGTTCCGTTTTCTGATGAATTCATGGGGAGCGCTTTTTCGTTATCTTCGTTTAAGCTGCTCCCAATCGAGGGCTTATCTCCGCATGGTCGCATATTGGTGATGCAGGGAATTGCTTGGTGAACTGCGATCATGACGTGTTATCAGGGCTTGGAAATTGGACGGTTCTCTATCTGAATCATTTGTTGCGGGTATTCGGGAAAAGCTTCTTTCGCTGCGCGTGGATCTCGAATCTCTGACGGCTACCAGCGACGAATCATCGCAGATCGTCGAGTTAGATCAGTCTCGCGTGGGCAGGCTATCGCGCATGGACGCGCTGCAGGCGCAGGCAATGGCGCAAGCATCGGGACGCCGCCGAGGCATCATGCTGCGGCAAATCGCTGCCGCGTTGGCGCGTATTGACAGGGGCGAATATGGCCTGTGTCAAAGTTGCGAGGAGCCGATACCGCAAAAGCGACTTGAGCTGAATCCCGCCGTTGCATTGTGCGTGCAGTGTGCTGAGCAGTCGGAACCGCGATGAAGTTTGTGCGGCGATGCAACGCCTAGGATCAATAGGCACTGGAGCTATCGCAGCGTTTGCATGCCTGTGCAATTATCCGTGATGGGCTGCCAGCGCTCGGTGGATGGATAGATACTCGACGAAGTTATCGAGATTTACGATTCCCGCCAGTCGGCCAGCCTGGTTGACGGCAAGCAGGCGACACGGGGAAGTTTGTAGCCGCTCGAGCACCGTTTCGAGCGGCTCGTCTATGTTGGCGCTCGGCACATCTTGTTGCATCCACTCACCAACGAATGCTTGGTCGCCTTTCGCTTTCAGCCCTTTCAATAGATCGGTCTGAGTGAGCACGCCGGCGATAGCATCATTGACTACGATCGGGAAATCTTTCTGGCTGCTCGCCAGTGTCAACTCGACAGCGTGCGACAGTCGGTCGTCGCGCATCAGCGTCTGAAAATCCGTCAACATCGCTTGGCCCATCGTGACGCCTGACAGCGTCGACTTAATTTGCGCCGATTGCGATTCAGTCGCGGCGCCAATCCACACGAACAGCGCAATGAAGAGCAGAAATGGGTTATAGAGCAGCCCCAGGTACCCCATAATCAATGCAAGCCCTTGGCCAACTTTAGCCGCCTTTTCCGTCGCGGCCGCATGGTCCATGCGCATCGCGAGCGCTGCCCGAAACACGCGTCCACCATCCATCGGCAGGGCCGGCAACATATTGAACACGGCAAGCATTACGTTGATCGCCATCAACCGTTGCAGAAATGGCCCGCCCGTCACGCCCAGTTCATCTGCAGGCACGAAGCCGTTGCTGATACTGAGCCATAACCACAGCGCCAGCGCGATCACGACGTTGACCGCCGGTCCTGCGAGCGCCACAGCCATCTCTTGCTTCGGGTCATCGGGCATCCGTTCCATGGCGGCAACGCCACCGATGGGCAGGAGCGTGATGTTTCGGGTGCGGATGCCGAAACGCCGGGCCGTCAACGCATGCCCCAACTCATGGAGTACGACGCAGCCGAACAGCGCTAGGATAAAGCCGATGCCGCTCATTACGGCGACGGCGGTGCCCTGTGCTTGCCAATAACTCATGCCGATCCAGGCAATGAGAATAAAGAACGTCGCATGCACGTAAACGTCGATGCCTGCGAGGCGAGTCACTTTCCATGACCATTTCATGCTGCGCAGCCCTTGTAAGTAGTCAGATTCACATTTGAGATGATTATCAATATCGAATGGTTAACTTTACAGGAGTCAACGGTGCTTGAATGGAGATTCGACATTTGATTCGTGCGCTTCCACTGACACCCAGAGTGTGTTCCGTTTAACAGACGTGCCGCGCTAGGAGTCTCACCATAGCTGTATTGGATATTTCGAGCTGACTGACAGGAGCGCTCAACCATGCCACTTTCAACGCCGATTGTGCAGATTATCGATCGCGACCCGGTGACCATTGACGCAAGCAAGAAAGTCAGTGATGCGGCACGGATCTTGTCCGCCGGCCGATTTCATCATTTGCCGGTCGTCACCGATCAGCGACTGGTGGGCATGATTAGTCCAGTCGATCTTTTTAAGCTCAGTGTTTCAGTGATGGACGGCGATAAATCGGCGTCACTGGATTTTCTCGATAAACACTATCAGCTCGATGACGTCATGCAGAAGGACGTCATTTCGGTGAGCCATCGTGCCACCGTGGGCGACGCTGCGCGGCTGCTATCGGCTGGGGGTTTTCATGCAGTACCCGTGATAGACGCGGACGAGCACCTTGTCGGTATTGTGACCACGACGGATCTGATTGAGCTGATGCTCAAGGCGCCGACTCACTCCGACCTGCCCGCGTCGGTGCAGCAACGCATGCAAGTGCTTGAGCAAGTGTTCAGCGCAGCGCAAAGCTACCTGCTTTCCGGCATGGCCATCACGGAACACGAAGAACTCGAGCGGAGAATTGAGGCGGCGCGACGCGCAGCCTGACTGATTCACGCTTTGTGTCCCTTGCCGTTTGCGGTGTTGCGGCGAACCAAGAACGAATCGCGGCCTCTGCGGTAGTCATCCGAGTGCGATACGCCCGCATCGCTATCTATGCTTTGGGAAGAAGCGCATACTCATTTTGCGTTCGAAGACTTGTTATGCCGAACGGTAGGAATTAAGTGCCAAACCATCCGTATGCCAATACGCCCCGGCATGGTTCGGTGGTCAAGAGTTTGCTGTCCGAAATCGGAGTTATCTAGTGGTGACTTGGCGCGAACGCTTCGAAGAACTTTCTCAGGATCAAGCGCTGTTGATCAATCAATGGAGGGCGGGCGACTTAACTCCGCTCAAGTTTAAATTTCTGCGCAAGACTACGGAAAAGATCACGTTGTTTCTGGCGTGTTATGAGCAACAGGGTCATCCTGATCGTGACAGTGAGTGCTGCGATTGGGAGCGTATTTAGTCGCCTGAGCTGACCTTAGTTTGTCGACGTACGCAGAATCGAATAGGAAAGCAGTGAAATTTTTGCTTTTATTGGCACTGGTCGCGTGCGTTCCTGGTTTTGCGCAGGAAGTCTATAAATGGACTGACGAGCGAGACATCGTTCACTACAGTGATTCGGCCCCGGTCGGCGACATGCGTTACGAACTGATCACTATTGCACCCGCGCAAGGCATCACGTTCGCCAAACTCCCTCCGTTAGTTGCCGAGCGTGTTGAAGTGCCTGGAGACAATCCCGTTGCTGATGCGCTAAGCGCGCCGATAGTTGCTGCAGTCGTGGCGCCAGCGAGTAGCTATTCTCTAGCCGAGCTAGATGTTCTTTGCGACGAGGCTCGGGAGCGAGTCATCGCACCGCTGCGATCAACCGCGATCGCAGAATGCAAGGTGACGCATCGACGCAACCCAGAATACTGCGAGCGATTCTATGCTGACTTTGGCGACGCCGGGATCACTGCGGCTGGCGTGGCCCGGCCCCGCGCGTTTGATGATCTGCCGGAATGCGGCATAGCGAAGCAGGAACGCACGGACCGCAATCGATAGTCATCGGACTGCACCCACCGCTGCAGCGACAGCTTAGCCAGCGTCTTTGAGAGGCGAGTTGTACGGGTCGCCTTCGCGCACGTCGCTTGAAAGGATTTGGGCATCGTCGAGACGCAGAGACTCGACGTCCAGCGCCTTGAGAAAGTTGAACGTGTCGTCGATATTGGGGCTGTCGACGTCAACGTCATATTTGCGCCAATTCCACTGCGCGTTGCCGCGCTCGTCAAACGTAATGTAACGACTGTTACTTTCAAGCCCGCTGGGTGGGCTAAGCTTCTTGGTTTCGGACATGCGTCTGTCCCCGTTAATCAATCCATGAAGCGGGCATGGTACGTTATGTCTGGTCTTGAAGGTATTGATTTATAAGTGATTTGAGTCTCAAATTGGCCCTGGTATTGCGACTTGATTCACAATTTTAGGATTATGTCATGCGTGGGTGAGCGTAAACGGACGGCCGGAAAGCAACTTATTCCGTCCTAGCTACCTACCGCGTTAGCGCACAAAAAAATAATGGCCACCAGTCCCGGTTTTGCGCTACCGTATAACCAATTATTGATTGAGCTTGGGCGGGGGTCGTCTTGAAATTGATTAGTCACTCATCGAGAGTTTGCATCGGGGTATGCGTGTTAGCCGCTGTGCCAGCAGTTTCCCTGGCGCAATTTGGCCGGGGCTATGGGCCGCCGCTTGTAACGATTCCGCCGCCCATGCAATTTGCAACATCAGAAGCACATTATGCCTATCTGCTGGAGCAGGCCGATGGCGGCACTACACACACCATCGAGTCGGTACCGAAGTGGTATGGCCTTTGGAATACCGCCGGCAACACGTCAATGGATGCATTTGTCGATGCGCCGGGCTTTTCTGGAAAAGTCAGAGAGGGTGTGCTGACCCCAGAATACGAGGTTGCCTACAAAGAACGTTGGCGAGAGCAACAAGAGCTGGGTCAGGTCAAATATGATCGTCTAACGCATTGCGAGCCGGCTGGATACCCGCGCTTTTTGCTAGAACCGTATACGCACGAATTCATCAATATGCCGCACCAGTCTTACCAGATTAATGATTTCGCCAACTCAATACGGCGTGTCTACATTGGGCAGGAGCACAAAAACCTTTATGGCACTCACTCATGGTATGGCGACACGGTGGGATTCTGGGACGGTGATCGGCTCGTAACCCACACCGTCGATCTATTGCCGGCTGATTTCACGCGCTGGGCACCGATGACGAGCAATCAGTTTGAGTCCGTTGAAGTCTGGGAGTTGAAGTCGTATCCGGACGGTATCGAACGGCTGGAAGTGCAAGTCACTTTCTACGATTCATTTGCGTTTGAAAAGCCCGTGAATGCCATCTATGCATTTCGCCACGCCACGGCCCAAGAAGAAGCAGGGCATCGCCCTCAGCATTGGGAATGTGAACTCACCAGTAATTCCTATCTTGACGAAGACGGCACGACTAATTTCAGGCTGCCAGGCGAAGAGGGTTATAAAGACGCTCGCGGATCGACGTTGTTTCCGGAATTGCCGGGACAGACTCGTGACCCAATCTATAACACTACGCTGACTAACGATTAAAGGATGAGAGCGATGAAGAGAGTTTTTAATTTGTCGGTAACGCTTGTTACTGCTCTGCTAACGGCTACCGTGGTTTACGCGCATCATTCCTTTAGTCAATTCGATCGCGATGTCGAGATGGTTACAACGGGCACAGTGCAACGTTGGGCATTTAACAACCCGCATTCCTGGCTCTACATTAATGTTGAGAACGAAGATGGGAGCGAAACCCTTTGGAGCTTCGAAGGCTCTGCTCCGCCTTCGTTAGTCACTCGGGGCGTCGTCGGCAGCACTTTCGAGCCTGGGGATACGGTGAAAGTAATGTTCTGTCCGCTTCGCGATGGACGACCCGGTGGCGCACTGGGCTGGGTTCAGTTGGACGATGGATCATTTGTTAATCCCAGTGACGGCGGATGCAACGGCGGCGATGCGAATCTTGAGCGGTGGAAAGGCTGGATGGAAAAAGGCTATACCTCAAGTACGCAAGCGAGTGCCACTGAGTAAGCGGTCGCCGGCTTAGTTTTACGGATCTATCGCGGCAGCACGCCGGCCCGGCGTGCTGCCGTTTGAGTCATATCAATTGGGAATGTTTCCACATTCTGTTCAGCAGCCGTCATACTGCCTGCTAATCGACGTAGGCGCCCATCGCGCAAGAAGCCGCAAATGATGACTAAGCAAAGCCCAATCGTAATTGGCGAACAAGAAGTTGCCGCCGGTCAGCGCGCAACTATCGATCTGCCCGTAGCAGACCTGTACACGCATACTCAATTGACGATGCCCGTCCATGTCATCAACGGCCGTCGGCCCGGGCCGACACTGTTCTTGACAGCCGCCGTGCACGGCGACGAGCTCAACGGTATTGAAATCATTAAGCGCGTGCTCAGGTTATCTGCACTAAAACAGTTGCGTGGATGCGTGATCGCCGTGCCGATTGTCAATGTATTCGGGTTTATTAATCGCTCGCGTTACCTGCCGGACCGCCGTGATTTAAACCGCTCGTTTCCGGGCGAGAAAAGGGATCCATCGCAGCGCGTCTGGCGCATCTCGTCGCCAAAGAAATCGTTGCCAAGGCTGATTTCGGAATCGATCTACATACCGGCGCGATAGACCGGACCAATTTACCGCAGATTCGTGGCGATCTTTCTGACCCTGAGCTTCTGAGGTTGGCGGAGGCCTTTGGTGCGCCCGTGATAATCAACGCAAACCTCAGGGATGGATCACTGCGTCAGTTCGCTGCCGAGAACAAGGTGCGGCTGTTGTTGTACGAGTGCGGCGAAGCGCTGCGCTTCGACGAGCTGTCGATTCGCGCCGGCGTTCGCGGTATCGGGCGCGTTATGCGAGCGCTTGAGATGTTGCCAGCAAGAAAGCATCAAAGAATAACGATCGAACCCGTGCGAACAAGCAACACCACATGGGTACGCGCACCCGACAGCGGCATCCTCGCTGTGCAGTGCCGATTGGGCGAGAGAGTGAAGCGAGGCCAGTTGCTGGGCACAGTCAGCGATCCGTTTGGTAGTAAGGATTCTGACGTTCTCGCTTCAGTTTCCGGGATCGTCATAGGCCGCAGCACATCGCCACTCACACATGAGGGCGACGCGCTTTTTCATCTGGGAACCTTCGATGACACTCGCGGAGCAAGTGCGACTATGGATGAGTTTCAAGATGCCTACGACGTTGATGAAGGCTGGGGTTGAGAGAGCGTGAACGACAACGAGAAGCAATTGATGACACTGGGCTGGCGCGAATGGGTGGCGCTTCCGGAGTTGGGTCTTGGCCGAATCAAGGCGAAAGTCGATACCGGCGCGAGAACTTCGGCACTGCATGCCTTTTCTTTGGAAGTTTTTTCAAAGGATGCTGCGGATTGGGTTCGCTTTAAGCTGCATCCAAAGCAACGTTCGACGGATGAGGAAGTCGTCTGTGAGGCCAGGATCAAGGACGAGCGGTCAGTCACAGATTCCGGCGGTCACAGGGAGCTGAGGTACGTTATCGAAACGCCACTGCGCATCAATCAGCAGGAGTGGCCAATTGAGATTACGCTTACCGCGCGTGACGACATGCGGTTTCGAATGTTGTTGGGAAGAACCGCGATAAAAAACAGAGCAGTCGTGGACCCGGCACGATCTTACATGACCACTCGCAAAGCGCGTCGCCGAAAAAAGGGTAAGCTAAGTTAAATGAAGATCGGAATCCTTTCGCGGAACAGAAAGCTGTATTCGACAAAGCGGTTGGCAACTGCGGCAGAACAGCGCGGACACGAGGTGCATGTAATTAATCACATTCGCTGTTATATGAACATCGCGAGTTTTAAGCCCAGTATTCACTATGACGGGAAAGTGTTGAGCGACTTTGATGCCATTATTCCTCGAATCGGTGCATCAGTAACTTTTTACGGTACGGCAGTGGTTCGGCAGTTTGAAATGATGGGTGTGTTTTCACTCAATGAGTCCGTCGCAATTTCTCGGTCTAGAGACAAGCTTCGGTCTATGCAGCTCCTCGCGCGCAAGGGTATCGGCTTACCCGTGACGGGGTTTGCG
This sequence comes from Rhodospirillales bacterium, assembly GCA_024640665.1. Lineage (GTDB taxonomy): Bacteria > Pseudomonadota > Gammaproteobacteria > Steroidobacterales > Rariloculaceae > JAHEEO01. Next base: position 20,171 of record JAHEEO010000012.1, read on the forward strand.
AATTCGCCGGCAGACACAGATGACCTGCTCGATCTTGTTGGCGGTGCGCCCGTTGTCGTGAAGCTATTGGAAGGCACCCAAGGCAAGGGCATCGTATTGGCCGAGACGCGTAAAGCGGCAGAGAGTGTCGTCGAGGCCTTTCGCGGATTGAACGCGAACTTTTTGGTGCAGGAGTTTGTGAAAGAAGCCGGTGGTGCTGATATTCGCTGTTTCGTAGTCGGTGACAAAGTGGTGGCAGCCATGAAGCGTCAAGCGCAAGAGGGTGAGTTTCGTTCGAATTTGCATCGAGGTGGCAGTGCGCAACTCATAAAGATCACCCCGGAGGAACGGTCAACCGCCGTGCGCGCAGCTAAAATCATGGGGCTAAACGTGTCTGGTGTCGATCTTCTGCGCTCGAATCACGGTCCGGTTGTCATGGAAGTGAATTCCTCGCCGGGGTTGCAGGGTATCGAAGAAGCAACCGGAAAAGACGTTGCTAGTTTGATTATCGAATACATTGAGAAGAACAGTAAAACGGGCAGTAACCGCACTCGCGGCAAGGGCTAATAGAACCAAGTTAAGTGCTTGAGTTTTGCGGCCGATGACCGCCTCGTCAACACAGTGTGCTACCGTGTTAGTCCAATTTTCCACGGAAGGACGTGCGCGAATGGCCAGACCCGGACCGCAAACCCACGCAAAACGCCAGCGAGAGCAGCTGAAGAAAGACAAGCGCAGAGCTAAAGACGAGAAGAAAGCGCTGCGCAAAGCTGAGAAAGAAACCGACGGCGACATATCTGCCGAATTGGCTTCTCAGTCAGTTGTTGCCGAAGTTGCTGAAACCCAAGAATAGCTATCTATAGCGGCTGCGCAAGCGCATACTGCCTGTCTTTCAGCCGTCCGTCGCAGCACCGCTCTCGGTGCCAGTTTCGTCGATTTGCGGCCCCATTCCCACGGAGGGTTTTATGGGCAGCGCACTTCATGTTGGCAACTTATCTCAGGCCATTACAGACAGAGACCTCAGCAAGATGTTTGGCGAATATGGAGTTGTCGAGTCGGCCGTTATCATTCGTGACGCCGCCACCGGCGCAAGCAAGCGCGTCGCCAGTGTCGTGATGGGCAATGAGGAAGAAGCTCAAACGGCCATAAACTGGTTGCATCTTTCTCAATTTGAAGGCCGGACTATTTCTGTCACGCGAGTGCGAACTCACTAGTCTGTGTTGTTTGCTTGGTATTCCTGAGCCCGCGCATCCTGTGTCGCTGCGTAATGACTTTCGCAAATGCGCAAGCCATTCGGTGCGGTGCAGCGTGCAGTTGTGATGACCGTTGTCGTCCGGGCGACGGGCGTCGTGCGGAAGGCAAACTCGAAAAACGGGTCTGTAGGCGCTAACCAATCGTCTCTGGAGCGGCAAATTCGCGAGATTTTCTTCGGCTCAGGCGATGATGTTCAATGCTCGCTATCATTTGAATGATCGTCCACGCTAAGCACATTGATATCACCGTATGACCGATGAAGTGGTCGCCGATCAGGATTTTGTAAATTCCGGTCGTCCAGCCCACGGTTAAGCCGAAGTACATTGCCCGTCTTCGGTTGCGTCGTGTGCTAAACAGGAACGATAACGACATCAGTGCAAACCCGCCGCTCGCGTGTCCAGCTGGAAAGCAGCGCCGTCTGGCATGAGTTTCACTGGACTTGGCATGATGCTCAAAAACGCTCGCATAGGCGACGTTGCCTCCGAACATCGTCAAGTCGCGCGGGCAGGCAACGTCCGTGGCTGTTTTCAATAGAGACACACATCCAGGAACCAAAATTAGCGACAAGAGAACGATGCGCATGTTGCGCGCGTTGTCAGCGCTTATACCTAATCGCCTGGCAAAAAGAAGGCTAATCCCCAGGACAAGCACAAACAACGTGAACAACAGTCGCGGTGCATCGTAAAAAATCAGATGCGAAATTCGTTCGCTGGCGCTCAATACCCAATGATGACCATGGGTATCGAAAAAGAATTGCTGCAACCATAAATCTAACGGCGTCAATTCAAAAAGCAATAGGCTGATAATCGTCAACAAGACAGCATGCGGCAGTATGGATTTAGTTGGCAAAGCTACGGACTCAAGTGCCTCAATTGGCAGTATTCGCTGATAGGGCGTTACCGAGAATTGGAGTGCCTTTGCAAATGGCTAAGAAGTCGAGCTCCTTTTGATAGCTGGCGACCTGTATGTTGAACATGCCGGTCAACGTATGAAACATGTTGTCGTGCGAGTACGTTGCAGCCGCGTGATTGATTAGGCATTCCTTTGACAGTCCGCTGTGTTGGTAGAAGCTCTCGGAGGCCCAAAACAGCATGGGAATATGGGTTTGTTCCGTTGGCGCAAGTCCATAGGGGAACCCGTGAAGGTACAGTCCGCCTTCGCCCAGCGATTCGCCATGGTCCGATACGTAGAGCATGGCAACATCGTATGTTGCGCTCAAGGATTCGAGTTGCGAGATAACCTCAGCAAGCACGAAGTCTGTGTAGAGAATTGTGTTGTCGTAGGCGTTGTTCAGCGCTTCAAGACTGCAATCCCTCAAATTTGGCAGATCGCATTCCGGCTGAAACTGTTTGGCCCAGTCGGGCGTCGACTGAAAATAGGCAGGACCATGGCTGCCGCGCTGATGAAGGACCATGAGGTGATCTTGCTCGGAATTTGCAAGTAGATCTGGCAGGTTGCTCAGCAGGGCCTCGTCAAAGCAGCCCGTGCTGCTGCAAAAAGGATTATCGGTGGCAGCTGAGAAGGAATCTGAATTGGCGGGGTCACACTGGCCTTTGCACCCGGTATTGTTGTCACGCCAATAAGCATCAATGCCCAAGCGATTGAACATGGCAAGCAGCGTTTCTTCTTCGGCTGCTGCGGTGTGGCTGAACTCCTGCCTTCCAAGCGGCGAAAACATGCACGGAATGGAATCGGCTGTGGATGTTCCGCAGGACGACACGTTTGAGAACGTGATCAGATCCCGTTCTTTCGTGAAGGCATTGGTGTTGCGTTGATAGCCATTGGCAGAAAAGCGGTCGGCCCGTGCTGTTTCGCCAACCACCATAACGACAAGTCGAGGCTTGGATGTCAGGCTCGGTGCCACGTGAGCCTGATCATCGATTTTCACGACTGTCACTTGCGCGGTCTTGTTCGATTCCGCGAGAAACTGGATATAGGAATAGATAGGATAGGCAGGATTCATGAACAGGCGGCTCTCGCGGTGTTCCTGGGCGAAAAAAGCCACGGGCTTGAAATTGAGATAGCCGACTACGAGTGTTGCACCAATGCTGGCAAAAACTACGACGCTACGAACGATCGCGCCGCGCCACCAGTGAAATTGGCCTAGATTCAATCGGGCAACGAATACTGCAGGGGCGAAACCGAAGACCAGCATGTGCAGAAGAAAGCCGCTCGTAATCAACGGTGATGCTTCTGTCATATCGGTGTCTACGACATTGCGAACCATTGTGGCGTCGACGAGTACTCCGTAGTTCGTCATGTAGTAACCGACGAGCGCCGAAGTTATCAGTAATGCCGCTGCTGCTGTCTTCAGCAGTATTTTGCTGGGCACCATGGCCAAGACGATGTTCAGTGTTCCAAATAGGATAAAGAACATGGTCGCTAGAATTCCGATGCGATGTTCGTCGGCCTCGGAGGCGCCAGCAACCATCGACCAGAACGCGGTGTTGTCGACGCAGACGATGAATGCTGATACGCCGAGAATGACGAGTGCAATACGCCACATTCCAGGCGCCGATTGTCGAGCGCTGTCGCGCGACGGCAG
>JAHEEO010000177.1 GCA_024640665.1 Rhodospirillales bacterium
ACACGAGCTAGCAAATGCAGTAGACCAAGCCAACCGCGAAGTAGAAACTCGGTTTGATTTCAAAGGCTCAAATGCGAACTACGAATTGCGCGACTTTCGGATTGCCTTGTCCGCCACATCCGACTTTCAGCTTAAACAGATGGTTGACATCCTCATTCAAAAAGCCTCGAAGCGCGGCATAGAATTGGGGGCAATTGAAACCGACACGCCGGAAATAGCGCTCAACTCCGCCAAACAGAATATTACGATGCGCAACGGAATCGAAACGGACACCGCCAAGAAAATCGTAAAATTGATTAAGGCATCGAAGATTAAAGTACAAGCTGCCATACAAGGCGAGCAAGTGCGCGTCACCGGAAAAAAACGCGACGATCTCCAGCAAGTAATGAGCCTGTTGAAAGGCGCAAGCGAAATCGAAATACCCCTGCAGTTCAATAACTTCAGGGACTAGCTAGCAGACCGGTTGCAGCTGCTGAGACCCAGCGGCTGGCTTTACCAGCCGCTGGGCTTTTGTTGCATAAAATTCGCAGACCGAAATTACTAAGCCTTAGCGCGGCTAGGTTTCGCTTTGGCCTTCTTGGTCGTGGTTTTTTTTACGCTAGCCTTCGATGTGCTGCGACTTTTTGCCGGAGCTGCTTTGACAGCTGAACTCTTGGAGCTTGCCGGCTTACTGATGGTGAGTACCTGTCCCGCAAAGGCTTTTTGCTGCTCCAGCAGCTTATTGGCGAACGAAAAATTCAAATCAGCCAACTGCTTCGGCGTGAGCATTGATGCTGCCGCCTTGGTTTCTTTGGGAGCCTTCGGCAGCCACGCGCTAGTTGCGGCGACCATCTTCAAATAGTTCTCTTGACGCTTTTCCAGTCCTGCAAGGTACTGGTCGCCAGCCTCTGCGGCTAACTTCGTATAAGTAGACATTGCTGCTCTCATCCTGCCAATTGGGCCCAAAATATGGTTTGCGTAGTATCCTACGCTTTTGCATGGCATGTCAAGCAACGGGCTCTGCAGCAGCGCCCGCGACAAACAGGTTGTCGATGTACGTCAGTCGGCCGCTGCGTTCCCGGCCTGCTCCGTCCTGTCGAGCGAATCCGGATCGACACCGAAAGCCGACAATAGCGGACACAGGCGCCGGTCCAAGTCCGCTTGAATTGCGCGTATTCTCGCTAGATCCTGCGTTAGAACCTGCAGGTCGCCAATGACGGCAGAGACTTCTGCCGATTCAGACAGCTCGGCATCACGCGATTCTGAAGCTACCAGCTCAGAGGTATTCAGTGCACTGGACGCCTGCCTGCGAAATTCACTGTAAGATTCCAGGAATTCGGTAAATAGTCGAGATGCCTGTACCTGCGTGTGCAGAGCGATTTCCTCGACTTCAATCGACCGACGCGGCTGTTTGGCTGATCGATAAGGCACTGAGACAGGCCCATGCGGCCCAGTAACTTCCAGTTCGGTGCAGTCGATGACTGTTCTACCGCCCGTCTTTATGACTGATGGTTTTAATTCTTCTTGAGTCATGCAACAGAGTTTAGCGCCATCATAAGTAAAGGCGCGAAATAGACCCGGAATTGGGTATTTCTAAGGGTTGGAGGGGACGTACTGTTAAGTAAGCCGCGCTGCAGACCAGAACGGCGGCACGGCGCACGCCGCTAAACGTCCGCGAGCCAGCCTCCCGCAGCATCCATTCCTGAAAGGCGCCAACCAGCTCCTAGCGGTTTGGCTTTCTAAATACCAAGACAGCCCTATCCGTCATCCCACGCAATCCCTCAGCGCGGATAGCCTGCGTTCGGTCATCTTCCGAATTTGCGAGCAGCGTGCTGTCGACTGCCAGCTCAAATCCCGCCGCAACGACCTCATCGCGAATGGTGCCGGCGTCGATACGATGTGTCGTCGTGGCGTCACGCCATCCTGATCCGTCTTCCGCCTTGTGGTCTATGACCAAGTAAGTGCCACCCGGCTTGAGGGCCGCAAAAATCTTAGCGTTGACAGCTGCGACGTCGACATCCCCCTGCGCTAGATCGTGGTAGAAAAGGACGTTCATTACTGCGTCGACATCCTGCGGAAATTCAACGTCGTTATAGTGGGCCTGCGTATAGGAGACATTGTCATGAGCCAGATCAAATGCCCGCGCAGCTTCACCGCCGAACCGGTCTGTCCAAGGCATATCAAGCATGTATACATGACCAGAAGGACCGACAGCCTCAGCCAGCATGGTTGTGTAGTAGTGGCCAAAGGCCGCTAGCTCGACAACGCGGTCGCCGGCATCGATAGCAGCCAGTGTTAAAACTTCCGCCGGCTTGCGGCCCGCATCGCGGGCACGCTGATCATCGCTGCGCGCACTCGACGCAACGGCGCGCTGAATATTGGCCGGCGTATCGGATGGCACGACGTAAGCCGCATCTCTGCCCGCAAGGGTTGCCATCAAATCAGCTTTGGTCTGCGGCGCCTGGGCTGCATGCACCGCCAGGTAGCGATCAAAATCCAGGCCGGTTTCGGCAACATACTCAGCCAGCGAGATTACAAAAGGATTTGCATCCGCCCCCGGCTGAGGCAATGTGAAATCAGCCTGGAACAGGATCTTTTGTTCCGGCAAATAGGCCACCAGCATGCCGTCGGAATGCAGATTTGGAATGTGGTGCAACTCCACTCGCATAGACGCGTCTTCGTAAACGGCCACCCCATCGACGCCCTCGAGCTGCGGACTCAGCGTGTCTTCACCCAGCAAGGTCCGCGGCGTGCTCAGCGCCATATTGAGAAAATCAACATTGTTCGCATGAGTCACCAGCGTCGCACCCTCCCGAATGAACGGGATTAAACCAGCGGTGTGATCGGAGTGCGGATGCGAGTTGACGATATAACGGATCGGTTTCCCCGGGCTGGTAAGTTTCACTTGGTCGAGAATCTGTTGACCGCGAGTCTCAGACTGCCCGGCCTCAATAACAAGCACGTGATCTTCAAACTCGGCGACCAGGGCAACGTAGCCGCCCACCACCAGATAAACGCCGTCTGCAAGCTGCTGAACCAGCTCAGCAGGCGGCCCGCCTCCGCCAAAACCGCCGCCGCCAGCAGGCTCAGGCGGCGTCATCAGCGCGGCAAGATTGGCTGGATTCGCGCTGGCATTAGTCACGTTTACGCCAAAAATCCCGCCTCCGCCTCGGCGCTGCTCGATCGTCGCTGGAAACATGAGGCCGTTGAGATTGCGGTAGTCGCTATAAACCGCCTCGACATGCATGTCCCCCATGAATGCATCTTCAACCCAGGTTTCGACGCGCTCTATGAGGTTTCGGCCATTGACGTATCCGTTCACCGTGTATTGAAGGCCTGATGGCGACGTCTGCGATTCCGGCGACATCCAAGTGACAACTGTGAATTCGGTGCCATCGATGGTCTGTGTGCTGACCTCCGCCGCGTTCGCCTCAGCTCCCTGCAGGAAACCCCATGGCGTCAGCCAAATCTCCAGTTGCTGGCCCCAATTGGTCTGGTCCGGCGCGATGTACTGCGTGTATTTTCCGGCGACCGCTGGCTCTAAGAACAGATTTTGCGCAAACGTATCTGCAGTTGCTAGCGAAGCAGGCTGAGCGAGATCGATCGTTCTGACATAGTTTGTAATGTCGTCGCGATAGGGCCAAGGCGGACTCGCATTCGGCGTTTGCCGAAAGCTATTGCGAATGTTCCAAGCATTACCTGAATACGTAATCGAACTCGCATCCGCGACGCCCAGCGCGTCGGCAACATCGCTGAGCACAGTGGCGGCGCTGCGCGGCGCGGCACTTGCTGGCGGAGCTGTACCGGTCTCCGTGGAACAACTCACAACGATGAGCATTGGCAACAACGCGGCGATTAGCACTCTGCGAAACATAGATATCTCCAGTCGAAGCTCAGATTCATGCAAGGCAGCAATTCTAAGCGGGTTGGCAGCTTTGCTGCAAAATACGCAGGCCCAGCGTTCTAGGCATTACGGATAACTTCTAAAAACTCGTGCCCATAACGATCGAATTTTGTTGGGCCGACACCACTGATACCCAACATACCGTCGGCATCGATTGGACGAAACTCCATCATTTGCATCAACGTGGCATCGTGAAATATCACATACGGCGGCACATCGTGATCTTTGGCCAGGCGCTGTCGGCATGCCCGTAAGGCTTCCCAGAGCTCGCGATCCGACTGTGAAACCTCGCCTTTCTTAGGCACCGGTTTCTTGCGAAGCGCCGGTTGCCGGCTGTCTTTCCGTAGCTGCAAGCCAACCTCGCCTCGCAGCAGAGGTCGACACTGCTCTGTAAGCACAAGCGCTCCGTAACGCGCAGGATCAGCCTTCAGATAGTCCTTAACGATCAACTGTCTGACAACCGAACGCCAAGTCTGCACGTCAATATCTCGACCAATGCCAAATACACTCAACTCATCATGGTTTCTACTGACCACTTTTTCGGTAGATTTTCCCGACAATACGTCGATGATATGAGCTGCTCCGAAATATTGCCCGGTCCGATGAACCGCTGAAAGTAACTTGCGTGCGGCTTCAGTGCCATCCCAAGTTTCCGGCGGCACCGAACAATTGTCACAGTTGCCACAGGCGGCATCCAGATCGTCGCCGAAGTAACGTAACAACGGCCTGCGGCGACACTCGGTAACTTCGCACCAACCCAGCAATGCATCGAGCTTCTGGACCTCGTGGCGCTTGTAATGTTCCTCGGCTTCTGAGCTGTCTAGCATTTGCCGTAACCGAACGACATCTTGCAATCCGTAAACCATCCACGCATCAGCAGGCTCACCATCACGCCCGGCACGGCCGGTCTCCTGATAGTAAGACTCGATACTCTTCGGCAAATCCATATGCGCGACAAAGCGTACATCGGGCTTATCGATACCCATACCGAAAGCAATGGTGGCTACGATAATGACCGCATCCTCATTGACGAATCGGCGCTGGTGTTCAGTTCGAGTTTCGGCAGACAATCCAGCGTGATATGGCAGCGCATCGAAGCCCTGGACTCGCAACCATTCGGCGATGCTTTCAGTATTTTTACGCGCTAGACAATAAATAATCCCAGCTTCGTTTCGATGGTTGCCGAGAAAGCTCAGCAGCTGTCTCCGCGCATCTGTCTTGGCCTGCACCATGTAGCGAATATTGGGTCGGTCGAAATTACTGACGAAAAACTCCGGCGAATCAAGCGCCAGACGCGCCGCAATATCTTCGCGCATCAGCGGCGTAGCTGTCGCAGTCAACGCCATTCGCGGAACACCAGGAAAAATCGTTGCCAGCTGATCTAACGAGAGGTAGTCCTGCCGGAAATCATGCCCCCATTGAGATACACAGTGAGCCTCATCAATAGCGATCATCGATACGCTCAGACCACGCAACATAATTTGCGTTTCTGTCTGAACCAGACGCTCCGGCGCAATGTACAAAAGCGCAATGTTCCCAGCCCGAAGCTCATTGATGACCTCTCGCTGCCGTGCTGGCGTCAAACTCGAATTCAGGAACTCCGCTGCAATTCCCAGCTCTTTCAGCGCACGAACCTGGTCCTGCATCAATGCAATCAGCGGCGAGATTATGAGCCCGACGCCGTCTCTGACTAGAGACGGAATTTGATAACAAAGCGACTTACCGCCGCCTGTGGGCATTAGTACAACGCAATCGCGCCCGGCCAGCGCCGTCTCAATTGCCCGCTGCTGATCGCCTCGGTACTTATCAAAGCCAAATACGTCACGGCGTAATCGCTCAGCCTCGGCGGCAAACTTTTCGAAACTCGGCTCCTGCTGCATTTGCACATGCTACTGGTTCTCGGTCGCGAATGGAGCAAAGAATTCTGGTGGGGGCTCCAGATATTCTTGACCGTGCCCTCGATCACTGTCAGCGACAGCCGAGCGAATGCCGAGTGTCGAGTCGCGCAGATGAATCTCGCGACGAGAGCAGTATTCTGCCGTATCCTGAAGCCCATGACGTGGAACTCACTTAGCGACTTCGTCTCACAGCATCGGCGAATCTTTGTACTGACAGGCGCAGGTTGCAGCACCGACTCCGGCATTCCTGACTATCGCGACCTAAACGGCAACTGGAAACGCGCACAGCCGGTCATGTACCAAGCATTCATGAACGATTTAGCGACAAGGCAGCGTTATTGGGCACGCAGTTTGGTCGGGTGGAAGCGCTTTGGACACGCGCCGCCAAACAATGCGCACCTGGCATTAGTCCAACTCGAAAGTTCCGGCCGCATTGAGCTGCTGGTGACGCAGAATGTCGATAGGTTGCACCAGGCTGCCGGCACTCGTCGTGTGCTCGATTTGCATGGCCGTATGGACGTCGTACGTTGTACCAGCTGTGGCCACAAGGAATCTCGGAGCGTCACGCAACGAACGCTTCGACAAAGTAATCCGCGGTGGGACAATCTCGACGCCGCCGCCGCGCCAGACGGCGACGCCGATGTCGGGCACACAGATTTCTCGGATTTTGTCGTGCCTTCATGCAGACACTGCCATGGCATCTTGAAACCCGATGTG
>JAHEEO010000013.1 GCA_024640665.1 Rhodospirillales bacterium
CGATGTTCGTCGGCCTCGGAGGCGCCAGCAACCATCGACCAGAACGCGGTGTTGTCGACGCAGACGATGAATGCCGATACGCCGAGAATGACGAGTGCAATACGCCACATTCCAGGCGCCGATTGTCGAGCGCTGTCGCGCGACGGCAGAAGTCTGCCCATTGGTGGGTGTCCAGTTCATTAATCCTGAACGTTGGACGCAAATACTCGCAAAAATCATTCGGAGCGGGATTAGCTCCTGCAGCGTATGGCTACCCGCCAGCTACGGCGGCCTGATACTGGCTATTTATCGCCATGTGAATCCAAATGCTGGCGGCATATCCAAGTGCAATGACGGGAGTCCAGCGCAGGTGCTGAAAGAACGTATATTGGCCACGGGCTTGTCCCATCAGTGCTACGCCAGCCGCCGAACCAATCGACAGCAGGCTGCCGCCGACACCTGCGGTGAGCGTAACGAGCAGCCACTGTTGGGTATCCATGGCCGGGTTCATTTCCAGCACTGCAACCATGACCGGAATATTGTCGACAACCGCGGACATCAATCCCACGAGCACATTTGCTGTGGTCGTGCCCAGTTCGCCATAGAAATAGGCAGACAAGTGATCAAGGTAGCCGATGAAGCTGAGCCCGCCGACACACATGATGACGCCAAAGAAGAAAAGCAGCGTATCCCATTCAACCCTTGCAACCTCGCGGAAGCTGTCAAATGCCGTAACGTCTCCGGCATCGCCGTATCCCGGCCTGTCGCTGGGAGTCGCGACGTGCGTTCGTCTCAAGTAGTAGCCAAAGAATTTGAGGTAGGCCAAGCCGGTCATCATTCCCATAAACGCCGGCAGATACAGAAAATTGTGAAACGAGACGGCTGTTCCGACCGTGCAGGCGAACAAAAGCATGATTCGTTTCGCGCCGCGTTTCATGGCCACATTATCGCCGCTGGAATCTGCGAGCTTCTTCGGCACGGCCATAGACATGATGGCAGCGGGAATCAGAAAGTTGGCCAAGGCAGGCACGAATAGCGCGAGAAAGGTCTGAAACTCGATTAGGCCTCGCTGCCAGACCATCAGTGTGGTGATGTCGCCAAAGGGGCTGAAAGCGCCGCCTGCGTTTGCGGCTACCACGATATTGATGCAGCCAATGCCGATAAACTTTGCATCGCCTTGGCCTACCGCCATAACCACTGCACACATGACGAGCGCAGTCGTAAGATTGTCTAAGAAAGGCGACAGGAAGAAGCTCAATATGCCAGTAATCCAGAACAAAGTCCGGTAAGTGAACGCACGGCGTACCAACCAGCTGCGCAGCGCGGCGAATACGTTGCGTTCGCTCAGCGTGTTGACGTAAGTCATGGCCGAGAGCAAGAACAGGAATAGTTCTGCGAACTCAAGCAAGAACCGATGGACGGCTTCTTCCGCTTCGGCCAGGAGTCCTGCCTGAGCGTATTGATAACCCACAAGGCCCCAGATAATTCCGGCGGCCAAAATGACGGGTTTGGACTTGCGAAGGTGCGTGTATTCTTCGGCGATAACCAGCGCATAGGCAAGTGCGAACACGACAAGCGCGAGATAACCGGGCCACAGATTGGTAAGCTCCACTCAAAACACTCCGCGTGACAGAGCTGCAATCATCCCGCTTTAGATAGTGTCTGCGCAAGCAGAAAATTTCCTCAGGCAGTCCGCGTTTCTGCACAGTAGGTAACGCGTTTGCGTTGGATTGATCATGCAGCGCGTTCGCCGGAATCGGCAGCGCCTGCGCTGAAAGTTGACGAGCACCTTTCAGATTGGGAGTGGATTAGTTTCTAGATGGATATGCCGGTTTATGTGGTGCTGTGTCTGAACGCGCTGCCGCACGCATAATAAGCGTTTCGGTCAAGTCGGCGCGAAGATCAGCAAATGCCGGTGTTTCGAGCAGCGGATTGTTTGGGTAGTTGTCTTTGATGCTCATCAGCATTTCCGTGTTGGGAATCGGCTGGTAGTGCTTCACTGCGCGTATCGACGCCGCGAGCGAGGCAAGGGCCTGCGGTTCGTTGGACTTCGCTATGTGCAGCCAGATTGGCGCTGCATCGCTGGTAGCGGATGTGTGCACCTGTGTCGAATAGTCCTCTGCAATTCTGCTGACGTCATCGGCGAGATTTAGCTGAGCATAGCCGATGGCCAGACCGGGCAAAATTGCTTCGCGATCGGCGGCTTCTAGCAATTGCTCGGTTGCGCGCAGTGCCTGTTCAGCTTTTTCGAGGTTTTGCAGTTCGATATGCGCAACTGCGGCGCATCGATACATCAGTGCGTTCGTTGGGTCAAATTCGATCGCGGTGTTGCAGGCCGCTAGCGAGGCTTGATGGTCGCCTAAGCGTCCATACACGCTGGCCAGCCAATAATGCGCTTGCGCCGATTTCGGGTTGAGCTGCACGTTACGTTCGGCAACCGCTAGCGCCTGTTGTGCGCCCTCGGAATGCAGGACGAAATTGGCATACATGCCCCAGTCGATATCGTCCAGTTCAATGGCTCTGTCATAGGCACGGCGCGCCTCGTCCCAAACCCAAAAGGCCGAATACACCAGGGCTTGAGCATGCCATGCACGACCCGATTCGGAATCGAGTTCTAAAGCTCGAGCTGCGTAACTCAGCGCCAGTTCTTGGGGCGGAGTATGGTCGCCGTCGGTCGCTCCTACTATTGGAATCTGCAGTGCATAGTATTCAGCCTTGCGCGCGTAAGCTGCGGCAAAGTCTGGATCTACTGCCAGTGCGCGGTTCAAGTATTCAAGGCCTTCGTCGGCGACGTCCGCGTCGAACAGTGCCAGTGCGCGGATGTACAGCGCATGCGCGGCGGGCGACTTCGTGGGCGGTTTGCGGAGCCACGCTTGCTCGGCAGGGGAAATCTCAAGTTGCAGGTGCTTCGCGATATTGGTCGCAATGTCTGCTTCTACTGCGGCGATATCTTGCAGTTCACAGTTGTAATGCGCAGACCATAATCGAGTGCCTGTTGCTGAGTCGATTAATCGTGCTTTTAGGACTAAGCGATCGTCAGAATAGTTGATACTGGCTTCGACGACTGCTTCCGCTTGCAGTTCCTCGGCGATAGCAGTAACTGAAAGTTCAGAGTCTAAGAACGTGACTGCAGACTCGCGGGAGATGACGTCCAGGCCGTTCACTTTCGCCAGATGGCGAGATAATTCGTTGTGCATGCCCCTGGTAAAATGCGCGTCCTCGGCTGCGGGGCTCAGGTTATCGAACGGCAGCACGACGATTACTTTGGCTTCGCTTGAAGAGTGCCGGCCAGCGCTGTTATCGGCATCGACATAATCGAGATAAGCCATCGCGTACATTCTGTTTGGGCCGCCACTGGCTTGTTTCTCTGGCTTCAAATTGAAGCCTTGCACTGCGATAAAGCCAATCAGCAGCATCAGCGGTGCCCAGGCGAATATGCCCAATTGCCGGGCTGTGAGCTTGATGCGCCGAGGCTTGCGTGCAGGAATCCGCATTTCGCCTGCAGCCTGGGGCGGTACTTCGAATGCCCAAGCAAGGACGAGCGCGATTGGCAGGCCAATGGCCAAAAGGAGAATGACGACCGTGTCAAACCATCCCGGCAGGCGCAGTGGTTCGCTCAAAACCGTAACGGCTTGTGCGATGACCCAAGCTACAATGACGTATACGGCACCGACTCTAAAAACATGGCGTCTTTGCAGTTCTTTCCAGAAGGGCATATCGATCCCCCATTGTTGGAGTTGTTGTAGGTTCTGGCCTCATCTGCTCGCCTGCCACTGGGTATCGGTGGCATAAGCGACCTGTGTATGGGGCCGAGCGTATGAACGCAATAGCCCAGCAGCAATCTGTCGCTCGAATGCGACGAATACGCCCAGTTGGGGGCTAACCCCTTGCTAGAAAGACTTGCTTTGAGCGACACTCGCTGCGCACATTTCGTGTCTGGTGTTATTGGTTTTTTTTGGAATTTGGATTTGCTCAAGGCGCGGCAAAAGATTGGGAAATATCGAATCGAGAAGCGCCTTGCCAACGGACCTTTGTCCGTCGTTTTTCAAGCCTACGATACGATACACAGCGACCATGTCGCGCTGAAAATTCCGCATCTGCATGCGCGGGGCGAGTTCTATTTACAGGATTTTCGCCGCGAAGCGCGCCTGTCTGCCAAATTGAACCATCCGAATATTCTGCCGATTCGAGATGCTTCGATCATTGACGGGCACTTCGTTATCGCGATGCCGCTCGGTATCGAAACGCTGGCGGCGCGAATGCGTCGGCGTCTGTCCACTGAAACGATGCTGAGTTTTGCCCAGCAGGCCTTGGATGCCGTTGCACACGCGCATGTGGCCAGCGTTTTGCACTGCGACATCAAGCCCGAAAATCTCATTATCTTTGCGCAGAATCGGTTGCGGCTTACGGATTTTGCGATCTCAAAAAATGCGCTTGAAACGCTGCGCGCTTCCGGTAGTGGCACGGTCGGCTATATGGCGCCAGAGCAGGCGGCGGGCCGGCCGATGTATCAATCGGACGTATTCTCGCTCGGTCTGGTTATTTACGAGATGTTATCGGGGACCGTGCCCGAGTGGCCGTACGATTGGCCGCCTGAGGGCCTCGACCGCGTGCGCGCAAAGCTCAGCAGCGACGGAGTCGCCTGGTTGCGCAAGGCGCTCGCATTCAAACCAAGCGATCGGTTCAAGAACGCCGTGGCAATGCGGCGTGAATTCAATCGCATCCGCAGGGGAGCCACAGCGGCCAAACAACGTCGCCGCGTGACGCAACGCGAAGCAGACCCTTCGGCTTGGCAGGATGTGTTGTTCAGGCAATTTCAACGCAAGTATCGGCGCGTCCTCGAAACGCGGCACGAATGCAGCCAATGTTCAGGGCCAATTTCGGAATTCATGTCAGCCTGCCCATGGTGTGGCTCAGCCATTAATGCCGCCAAGCTGCCAACGGAATTTCCAGCTGAGTGCCCGCGCTGCAGTCGTGGCTCAAAACTCGATTGGCATTACTGTCCGTGGTGTTACGGCGCGGGGTTTAGCGTAGAAACGCAGCGCAGCTTTACCGATAAGCGTTATACCCATCAGTGCGCAAATACCGCATGTCGCGGCGATCTCATGCCTTTCATGCGCTACTGCCCTTGGTGCCATACGAAGGTGCAGCGGGCTTGGAAACTCGAGGGCAGTCGCTCGAAGTGCCCGTCTTGCCATTGGGGCGTCGACAAAGATTTCTGGGCCCATTGCCCCTGGTGCACGAAGTCGCTCGATAAATAATGTTAGCTCGAGTTATCGATGGTCTGCGACGATTGCGCCGCCTTTAATCACGACTCGCACGTTCAGCAGGTTGAAAATCAACTCCAGCGGGTCGCCCTCTACGACGACGATGTCTGCCAGTTTGCCGGTTTCAAGCGTGCCCAGTTCATCGCTCATGTCGATGAATGCGGCCGTATTGGGTCCCATTAGCTTGATAATGTCTTGCTCAGAAAACATCAGGTTAAGGCCTCGGAGTTCGTGTTTGAGCCCCTCGCGAGGGTTGTAGCCGGTGTCCGTGCCAAAGCCGTAAACGACGCCGTTATCCCAGAGCGTTCTGGCGTTAACCGCCTTTTCGCCGGCCGCATTTGAGCCTGTGCCGAGAATGCCGCTGGGCCAGGCACTGCCATCTCGGAATGTCGGAATGTTGTCATCGTTGAATACGCCGAACGTTGGCATCGCGAATCCGACAGTTGATAAGTTCTCGATACCGGCTGCAGCGACGCGTTGCGCGTCTGCGTTGCTCAAAAAGCTGTCGTGCGGTGTATGAACGAGTTTGCCTGCACCGGCGTTGATAGCGGCATGCATTGCTGGAACCGTGACTGCGTGCACCATGACTTCCAGGTCGAAGCGCGCGGCCTCGTCAACGATAACCCTTAGCATATCTTCTTCTGCGGGCGTCACGCTTGCTTTGACAATATGGACACCCGCGCGAGCCAGTTCCTGAACGCGTGCGCGAGCTGCTTGTGCTGTCTCGAATGAACGCGGGTCGGCACGTGCAGAAGTAATGATGCGCGGGCCCTGCAAAGAACCGTTTTCCACTCGGTCATGCAGTTCGATAATGCCCGGAATAGAACCGCCCCCTGACATTAAAGTGGTGAAGCCAGCATCCAAAAAGGCTTGCAGGGTGTCGACAGACTGTTCGCGAAACCACGTCCCGCTGTCGCCGCGCATGATGTGGCGATGCGCATCAATGAAGCCGGGCATAATCGTCATGCCTGCTGCGTCGAGCCGCGGTGTGCCGCGGGTGTTGACCCGCTCCGCAGAGATTGTGGCGATGCGGCCCTCGCGAACAATAAGTGTCCCAGACTCAATCACAGTACCTGTGCCGGTAATAATTCGGGCGTTGGTAATGGCGAGGTCCTGCGCCGCTGCAAGAGTCGGCAGTAACAGGCTTGTGTATAGCGCGATACGCTTAAAGATCGACGTGTGCATGCGGTTTGTGCCCTCCATAGGGATCAACGCCTTCTGGGATGTTGGTTTTGTTTAGCGACACAGCGGGTTGAGCAGAGACTGTGACACCGACGACAGGTCCGCCGCGAATGGTCACACGCTCCATGTAGCGGCGCTGGGGAAAATAATCGTGCACTGCGTAATGTTGAGTTGACCGATTGTCCCAAAACGCCAGTGTCTGTGCCCGCCATTGCAGCCGGTACTGAAATTCCGGAATGTAGGCTTGCTGATACAGCGTGTCGAGTAGTGCGCGGCTCTCGCGTGCGTCCATTCCCTTGATGCATACCGTGAAGTTTGGATTAACAAACAGTACCTTGCGTCCGGACACAGGATGAACCCGCACGACCGGATGCACTTGCGGCGGATAAAGGCGCTCGTAGTGCTGTAGCTGCGCTTGATCGTCTGGCGAAGTACCGAACAGCCTTTTGAACGGCACAATGTCGTGGATGGCCTCGAGTCCGGATATATGCTGCTGCATGCGATCGCTTAATCCGTCGAAAGCTGCAGACATGCTTGTGAACACCGTGTCGCCGCCCACGATTGGCACAACCTGCGCGAAGAGGGCTGTCGCCATCGGCGGTTCGGCCCGGAAGGTTTCGTCGGAGTGCCAACAATCCGTGCCGAAAGGCGCGCTGGTCGCGTCGTTTCTGAACTTGATCAGCTCCGGCGTTTCACCTTGGGCTGGGGCAAACGGATGAACCGTCAATTCACCAAACTGGCGGCCAAAGCGCAGCAAGTCTACAGAAGAGAGGTCCTGATCCCGAAAGATCAGCAGTTCATGTTCCGCCAGCAGCGCTTCGATTGCGGTGACGGACGCCGGCGCCAATTCATTGGCGAGCTTGATACCGCTCAATTCTGCACCGAGATTGATGCCGATTTGGCTGATCGTCATGCCGCCCTGCCGAATGGTGGCCTTCTCGACGTCAAATTCTCTCATTGCCCCATTATGGCGCGCTGGCCGACAGAATGTTGTTTTTCATTTAGGTTCGGTATCCTAATCCAAGCCCCATTTGGAAGGGCGAAGTGCCGAACGGCCTCACTCAGTGTTAAACTAGTTGGTTGGGGGGCATCCGGTAACCAGTTGGACAGAGGACGAAACTAACTATGGGCCATAAGAGCTTAGAAGACATTCTAAAGACCGTAAATCCGGTCGATCTATTGCGCAATTCTCAAATTGGCGCATACGTGTATCCGGTGGTACCGGGCGAATTTTCAAATTGGCGCGACGAACAGCGTGCCTGGCGCGATACCTGCGTCTTGTTCGATCAATCGCATCACATGGTCGACATCTACATTGAAGGCCCGGATGCAATCAAGTTGTGTTCCGATACGGCCATTAATACGTTCAAGAATTTCCCAGTAAACCGCGCAAAGCAATATGTGCCTGTCAGCCATGACGGTTACGTTATCGGCGACGGAATACTCTTCCACTTGGAACAAAATAAGTTGGTTTTTGTAGGTCGAGCGCCTTCGGCCAACTGGATCGAGTACCACGCACAGACTGGCGGTTACGACGTGCAGATCGTCAACGACGATCGTTCGCCCGGCAATCCCAAGGGCAAAGCCGTTAATCGCATCAGCTATCGTTTCCAGATTCAGGGCCCTAACGCCTGGGATCTGATCGAGAAGTTGCACGGCGGCAAGCTCGAGAAGCTGAAGTTCTTCCATATGGATCAAATGAATATCGGTGGTCGCAAAGTGCGTACGCTGCGCCACGGCATGGCGGGCGCACCGGGTCTCGAGATTTGGGGCCCATACGAAGAGCGCGAAGAAATTCGCGAGACCATTATCGCGGCGGGTAAAGAGTTCGGTATGGCGCAAGTCGGTTCGCGTGCATATGCAACCAACACGCTAGAGTCCGGTTGGATTCCGTCACCGCTGCCCGCGGTTTACACCGGCGAGAAGATGAAGGCTTACCGCGAATGGCTGCCGGCAACCAGTTATGAAGCAACCGGCGGTCTTGCTGGAAGTTTCGAATCGGACAATATCGAAGACTACTATGTATCGCCGTACGAGATCGGTTACGGGCCCTTCGTCAAGTTCGACCATGACTTCATCGGCCGCGAGGCGCTCGAGAAGATGGCCAAAGAAGAGCATCGCCGCAAAGTGACGTTTGCTTGGAACAAAGAAGATGTCACGAAGATCTTTGCTTCGATGTTCGAGCCAGGCGAAGAGCATTACAAGTACATCGATTTACCGCTTTCAAATTACGCATCTGCGTCGTTCGACAAGGTCTCTAACGGCGGCAAAGTGATCGGTGCTTCGATGTTTGCCGGGTACAGTTACAACGAGCGTTCGATGTTGTCTCTGGGCTTTGTAGATCCCAGCATTAAAGAGGGCAGCGAAGTGCTGCTGACTTGGGGCGAGCCGAACGGCGGAACTAAGAAAATTACGGTAGAGGGACACAAGCAGCTTGATGTCCGAGCCGTTGTGAGCCCCGTGCCCTACTCGTCGGTCGTGCGCGAAACCTATGCTGAAGGATGGCGTACCGGTAAAGAGTAAGGCTTGATTGGATTTGGCACTTAGCAACCTGAGTGCTGAGACTAAAAGGCGCGCAATCATCTTTGGTGGTTGCGCGCTTTTTTTATGACTGGTTCGGGAAAGATGGCACTGACGCATCGAGCAATTTTGGCCATTGCCCTGCCAGTAATGGTGTCGAATGTCTCTACGCCGCTAATCGGCATCGTTGACACTGCGGTTGTGGGGCGTATTCCCGATCCGGCGTATATAGGCGCGGTCGCCGTCGGTGCCCTGATATTTAGCTTCGTGTTTTGGGCGTTTGGCTTCCTGCGCATGGGCACGACCGGCCTCACAGCCCAAGCATTAGGCGCAAACGACCATCCTGAGATTCTCGCGAGCTTGGGCCGGGCTTTGCTGTTAGCTGCGGTGGCGGGGATCGCACTCGTAGCGTTGCAGTGGCCGATTCGCGAGGTTGCGTTTAGATTGCTCGCCGCCAGCAATCAAGTTGAAGCGCTTGCGGCCGCGTACTTCGACATTCGCGTGTGGGCCGCACCGGCAACTTTGGCTAATTATGCTTTGCTCGGCTGGTTCATCGGGCTTGGCCGAACGGATATCGGCCTGGTCCTCCAACTTGTTCTCAACATTTCGAACATGGTGCTAGATGCACTGTTTGTGTTGGGACTTGGCTGGGACGTTCGCGGTGTCGCTGCTGGAACAGTCATCGCGGAATTTATAGCGGTCACTGTCGGCTTGTATGTCGCTATTCGCCATGCTCGGCGTTTTGGTCATCTCAAGCTCGATGTTGCCGCTTGGATTCATCCAGACAAGATTCGTCGCACTATTGCTGTTAATCGCGACATCATGATCCGCTCGCTGGCGCTCATTTTTGTCTTTGTCTGGTTCATGTCACGGGGCGCGGCGGCCGGTGATGTAATTTTGGCTGCGAACGCTGTACTGATGCAGTTTACTTCCGTCAGCGCATTCTTTCTGGACGGTCTCGCCTTTGCTGCCGAGGCGTTGGTGGGCCGGGCAATTGGCGCTGCCCATCGAGCAGGGCTTGTGGAGGCTATACGAATGACTACGGCATGGGCCGTCGCGACGGCTCTTGTCATCGTATTCGTGCTTTTGGCTGGCGGGCCCGTGTTCATCGACGCGCTTACCGTTGACCCGGAGGCCCGTGCTGCAGCACGCACGTTCTTACCTTGGGCGGCGCTGGCGCCGATATTAGGAGTTTGGGCCTTTCAGCTAGACGGTGTATTCATTGGCGCAACTCGGTCCGTCGAGATGCGCAACGCGATGCTCCTGTCGACCGGCATCTTCCTGTTGGCATGGTGGTTGCTTGCGCCATTCGGTAATCATGGTCTTTGGGCGGCGTTGTGGGTGAACTATATCGCCCGGACTTTGAGCTTGGGCGCTTTCTTGCCGCGACTCGTGCGCGGCCTAGAAGCCTGAGCCTGAATCGGCGAGAAACGCCAGTTCGACGGCTGACGATGAGCGTCCCAAAACGGCATTACGGTGCGGATAACGACCAAACCTCTCGATAATGTCGAGATGCTGCAGCTCAAATTTCAGCGTCGATTTATCGCCATTGTCTTCGAAAAGCGCCAACGCGATATCGTGAATGACCAGCGATTCGCTGTGCATAAACGGCATGTATAAGAAGTTGCATTTTACCCGGTCGAGTTCTTTGTCCGCCCCGGCTGAGATCGCTTCCTGTGCCAGCCCCAACGCGAGCGCATCGCAGGCAAATGCCGCTGCGCTGTCTCGAAACATGTTTCGGGAGAATTGGTCGAGGACGATAATCTCGGCGAGCCGGCCGTTGGCGGTGGCGCGCCAAGCATGCAATTCACAACTCGCAGCACGGGCATGCAACTCTCCAAAGCGCGACCGAATCAATTCGTCAAATTCGCTGTCTTTCTTCCACCACCGTGCGGGATCGATGTCTTCAAACCAGAACGTTAATACGTCATTGTGCATAGGAATTTCCTGGATTTTGCGTATTAGTAACCTAAATTGACTAGAAATACGGCTAAAACCTTGCGTTTTGCAGTACTTTCGCTCACTATTTCGGCGCGATCTACTGTTTTGGCCTGGCTTTTGGCTACGTACTTGGTCCTCAGGTGCGTGAATCAAGATAAATACCACTGCAAGATTGTTCGATACCGCGCCCGATTTGGCGCGGCTTACTGATAATGGAGGCCAACTAATGGCAACTGGAACTGTTAAATTTTTTAATGTAGCGAAAGGCTTCGGCTTTATTCAACCTGAAGACGGCGATAAGGACGTATTTGTTCATATCAGCGCTGTCGAGAAAGCGGGCCTTGGCACGCTAAGTGAAGGCCAGAAGGTCAACTACGAAATCGTCACCGAACGCGGTCGCGAAGCGGCAGGTAACCTGTCAGCAGCGTAGTTTGATTCTCGTCAGTCGGCGCACGAATAAAGCACCGACACGAGCGCGCTAAACAAATTTCGAGCGGCGCGATCAACTCCTGAGGGAGCGGATCGCGCCGTTTTTTGTGCGCGCATATAAGTGGCTGCCGAGCAACGTTTCAGGTAACTGTCATTTTCGCAGTGCAGTATTGCCATCGTGTTTTAAGGAATTGACCAACCGCTTTCGTTGGCCCTGTCTGAAAAAGAAGAAGACGAATTCATTAACTACGAAGATCCGTATATCCAAGCCTTGCTGAAACTCAGTTAGG
Source organism: Rhodospirillales bacterium (assembly GCA_024640665.1). Taxonomy (GTDB): domain Bacteria; phylum Pseudomonadota; class Gammaproteobacteria; order Steroidobacterales; family Rariloculaceae; genus JAHEEO01. The sequence continues at coordinate 11,609 of JAHEEO010000013.1, forward strand.
ACGACTAGCTGCTTTCAAGCGATCCGTTCAGTGGCCTCGCTAATGCAGCGGCGAAGCCGTTGCCGAGAGTTCTTGCGCGCGGCCTGCGGTTTTCGCCGCTGGCGCGCAAGGATAATTGCGGCGCACTGCGCTAATCCGTAGGATCTGCGCCCATGAAAACAAAACCATTTCTCGCAGCTTTGAGCGCATTTTTTGGCGTCTCGAGCATATGCGGAGTTCCAGCAGTGGCCCAGTCTGTTCTGCCAGTCGACGACGAACTGATTGTCGTTTCAAGTCGAGTGCCGATGCCATTGCGCAGGGTTGCCACTGCCGCTTCGTCGATATCAGGCAGTGAAGTTGAGCTGCGAGGCTATTCCTCTCTGGCCGATGTGCTCCGGACCCAGGCCGGCGTGGCCGTCAGTAACTCTGGTGGCCTCGGCCAAACGACGGCATTGCGAATTCGAGGCGAAGAGGGGTTTCGAACTTTGACGGTGATCGATGGTGTCGAGGTCTCGGATCCCGCGGCCCCCCAAGTTACGCCTTTGTACGATCATTTGCTCGCCACCGGCGATGTCGAGCGTGTCGAGGTGCTGCGTGGGCCCCAGGGGTACATGTACGGCGCCGATGCAGGCGGAGTTGTGAACATCGTCACGCGCCGCGGCGCCGATGCGCTTAGCGGAAATTTAGGCCTCGAGGGCGGCGCTTTTGGCACGCGGCGATACAACGCAAATGTGTCTGGCGGAGGAGAACTCGGCGACTTTTATATTGCTGTAAACGACATTAGTACCGATGGTTTCAATGCCCGCGCTGACGACACGGTATTGGCGGACAATGACGGCTACGAGAATACGACCGTGCATGCACGCCTCGGCCTCAACACCGGTAATTTGGGTCGACTAGAGTTCGTCGTTCGCGACATAGATGCGCGTGCCTTATTTGATGGCTGCAGCTTTCCGACTGTGCACGACTGTTCCGGCGAGGCGCAGCAGTCTACAGCGCGCCTAGGCTTCGATTACGACCATGGCGAGCTCATGCACCGCTTCTCCTATGCCCAAAGCGAGACACTGCGTAGCAATTTCACGAACGGCGTCAGTTCATTTGTGACACGAGGCGAAATTACACACGCCGAGTACACGGGCACATGGAGCACGTCCCCGGCGCACAATTTCGTCTATGGCATCGATCTGGAGAACGAGGCAATACGAGGTAGCGATGGCGCTTTTTTGGAGCGTGAGCAGGATGCCTACTACGTCGAATATCAGGGGCGCTTCAGCGATCGCTTATTCGTCACTGTCGGCGCACGGCACGATGACAACGAAGATTTTGGAGGGCATACCAGCGCGCGAGCATCGATTGCTTATGTTCGAGCGACTAACGACGGCGCTTCACTTAAGTATCGAGGCAGTTTTGGTACCGGTTTCCGTGCGCCGAGCCTGTTTGAAGTGTCATACAATCGCGGCCCTTTCGCCTTTGCGCCTGCAGCAGAAGCCGACTTGTTTGAAGAAACAAGCCAGGGATTGGATCTCGGTATAGAGTTTACGGCGTCCGGCGGTTCACGCTACTCGTTGACGTATTTCGATCAAGACATAGAAGACGAAATTTATTTCGATCTCGTTGGCTTCTCGGGCTATGTCCAAGAGACGGGTCAGACTAATTCGGTTGGGTTCGAGCTCGAAGCGGATGTCAGATTGAACGACTACCTGCGGTTCGTCAGCAATCTCACGTTTAACGACACGAAGAACGCGGATGGTTTGCAGCGGATTCGCCGGCCCGATCAGTATGGGAATATTGGGTTGCATTTTCGGTCGATCAACAATCGATTGCAGATCATCGGAAATTATCGGTTGTCCGAAAATTCAATTGATGAAGTATTTGGACTGGGTCGAGTCAAGCTCAATGACTACGCAGTATTGGATGTAAGCGCGGCCTATACTGTGAATGATCGCATTGCATTGCACGCTCGTATTGAAAATCTCGGCGATGAAATCTACGAAGAAGTGCGAGGGTTCAATACTGCCGGACGTACCGCAAGCTTCGGTGTGCGCCTCAGCCTGCATTAGCGAAGTTGGTTGCTCAGACAAACCGCTCCCAAGCGATCAATCCCCAAACCAAAACTGTCAAACCCAGACTGACGAACACGGCAGCTGACCCCAGGTCTTTTGCTCTACCAGACAGGTGATGCTGATCGGTACTTATTCGATCAATTGCCGCTTCGATTGCGGAGTTCAACAGCTCAACGATAACGACCAAAGCGCATGTGCCGATGAGTAGCGATCGCTGCACGGCGTCGCTGCCTAACCATAGGCCGACTGGTGTCAGCACGACCGCAAGCATGCACTCTTGCCGAAAGGCAGCTTCGTTGACCCACGCCGCGCGCAGGCCGGCGAAGGAATAGAACGTCGCGTTAATTACGCGCTTAATGCCAGTGTTTTTGGGGTTTGCCATCAGTTACAAGCGTAGTTTCGATTTTGTTACGAAAATGAGCTTAGCGTTTCGGCCCATTCCAGCGCCGCTCGGTACCTGGGCGCAACACGATTTCTTGACGACCTGGCAGCAAAATATTGCTGGTATAAAGGCTCGCACTCCCGTCCCTTGCGGGGAATCCCGCAACTTTGAGCGGTGTGCCTACTGCAAGTGCGGACTGCGAGATACCGGCGTCGACCAGCTGGCCAATCGCATTCGACTCTACGTGCCAAATGCTGCCATCGTCTGCGAGGAGCGAAAAAGCCGTATGCGGGTTTGTCCAACTGAGGCTTATGATCGAGCCCTCGACCTCGACTGTGCGGCTCGTATTGAAATCTTCCGGAAATGCGTGATGTGCAAAAGCCGTCATGGCTAACAATAAAGCTGAACACAGGCCGATAAATCGCATCTGAAAACTCCTTGTGAGCTGCGTCTAAGGCCGCAGTTCAGGCAGCTGACGCTGCGCTAACCTTTGAACTGTGCACTCGTCGCTAGTTGCGCGCAAGCAGTTGTGAGAGCGTTCACAAGTTAGATTGTGGCGGAGTTACGTGTGGCTGGTCGGTTGGAGAATGCACAATTGCAAGCGTTTGCTGACCAGACTAGGGAAAGTAACCTAGATCCATCTCTGTACACACGCTTTCCAGAACTAGAAGCCAGTTTTCGCCAGCTCTACCTCGAGCAGAACATTGCCCGTGCGACGGTATCGACCGCTATTTATCTGGGCCTGCTCGCCATCGTCACTGCTTTGAACGTGTTTGGCAGTATGGCCCCTGAGTCCGGGGCATCGATAGACACCGTTTTTCTTCTGCGGCTCGGTGTGGCATTCCCAGCATTGATCACGATTCTGGCGGTGATCGAGATCGAACCATTGCAAAAGTACTATCAGCTAATTGTCGGCTCTTGTGCATTTGTGCTTGGCTGCAGCGTGATGTGGATAAGCGCGATATTCCTAGCAGCAGGTGTGCCGCAGTTTCAAATGGGTGATGTGCTGGTAATTGTGTACGCATGTCTGTTCCTGGGGTTGCTCGGACGTATCGTGCTGATGTTGGCTACTGGCCTGGTCGTAGCGTTTTTCACGATGGGATCTCTATATGGAGTTGCGACTGCTGACTTGATTTTTGCCGGTTCAGTGATCATCGCGACTGCGCTCATGGTGGTGCTGTCTGCCCGACGCGTCGAGTCTCTGGTAAGGGCTACGTTTCTCGAACAGCGGTTTCTTCATCAAATTGCGGAACGAGACGGACTCACCGGTCTCTACAATCGACGCAAATTCGATGAGTTGGCGCAAACGGTTTGGAATCAAGCGAGACGCGACAAACAGCGTTTGCAGATATTGTTCGTTGATATCGATAACTTCAAAGCCTACAACGACGTGTATGGGCACCAGGCCGGTGACGACTGCATACGCCACGTCGCCCGCGTAATTGACCGCGCGGCACGTCGGCCGCTTGACTTTTCCGCGCGCTATGGCGGTGAAGAGTTTGTCGTCGTGCTTTACGGGCCTGCAGCCACAGACCTCTGCATAGTCGCCGAGCAGATTCGTCAAGCCGTTCAGGAAGAAGCAATTCCCCATACCGGCTCGTCAGTGGCCAACGTAATCACCGTGAGCGTGGGTTCGAGCGCCGTAAAACCCAACAGAGCGCGTTCTTTGTCAGGCCTCATTCAGCAAGCGGACGAATCTCTTTATGCGGCCAAGCAGGCCGGGAGGAATCTGGTCGTCCATGAAGATGTCGATGAGTTTGGTGCTACGGGCACATTTGAGGTTTCTAGCGCTAGCTAACGCAATCTTGTGTTACATTTCCCTAATCGATATTGGCTCGAAAATGATAGATTGGGGGAGCAGATGAAGGGGTCCAGAGCGCTTTTTTGTGTCGCGGCTATGTGTGTAGCCTCGCTGACGGCTACTGCACAAACGGCGGATGAACGGCGTGAATCTCTGGCCCGTATGATTCCGGCTCATCCTGGACAGCTGGGTGCTTTGGCACCGGAAAATCTCAACAAGGAGCGTCCGGCCGCGCCGTTTAATTTAACCGGCACGTGGTTCGTTGATTTGAGTGAGGGGTTTGCCAATTTCATGTTTGGCCCGCCGTATCCGGAATTCATAGGCCAAGCAAAAGAAGACTACGAAGAAGGGCAGCGTTACCGTGCCCGCGGCGAGCCCTATCGTGACGCGATCGGTCAGTGCTTTCCGGCTGGTATCCCAATGTTGATGACGCGCGTTTGGCCAATCGCCATGGTGCAATTGCCAACGGCCATCTACATGGTGTCCAATTTCAACAATGGCTTCAGACAGATTTTTCTGGATGGCCGAGATTATTCAGATCCGGACCTTATCATTTACACGTATAACGGTGAGTCGATTGGGCACTGGGAGGGCGACACACTTGTCGTAAACACCCGCTATATCGAAACATACAATCACTACATTGATACGGGCGTTCCGATCTCTGAGCAGTTCCGCGTACAAGAAAGAATGCGCATGCTGGAGGACGGTGAAATTCTGCAGATTGAATACATCATGACAGATCCCCAAAACTGGGTTGGAGAATGGCGAAGCACAAAACAATGGCTGCGGGTTGACTATACCGATATCGGTGAAGTCGAGTGCCTACCAGATCTTAATGACAACTTGCCGAGTACGCAGGCCGGACAGGTTGGTCTAGAGCGATAGAGGAAGTCGAAACATGACTACTAAACACAAATTGCTTAGTTTTTTCGGGACATTGGCGGCTGCCGCGTTGATGATCAGTGCGTCCAATGCGCATCATTCAACGGCCGCGTTCGACAATGAGCGAGTTGTCCGAATCGAAGGAACCATCACCCAGTTCCGGTGGATCAACCCACACGCATCGATCAAATTAGAGGGCGTTGCGGATGGTGGAGAACGTGGTCTTTGGACGATAGAGATGACTGCGCCAAATGTCCTAATCAATCAAGGCTGGAAGCGGAATTCGCTGGTTGTCGGCGATCAGGTCGTTATGTTTGCAAATCCTTTGCATAACGCGGTCACGTTGAATGATGGCAGCCAGGGCGGCTTGTATGTCGGCGTAATTTTAGCGGATGGATCAAAGCTGGGTCGTACTGATGGTAAGGGCGAAGGTTCAGATCGATAGCGTTGCGAATTGCGCGACGTCGAATCAGCCTCGCAGCGGATACATTACGAACTCAATTTCGTGACCGTAACGTTCAGGCTGCCGGTTGCAGATGTCCGCGAGGTGGCCGGAATTCAGTTTGAGCTGCCATACCAGACGGTTGGATATCGCGGATCCAGGAACCATAACCCGCCTCGAAACAGGCCTGTTTACGCGCTTCTATGATGAAAGCATCGAACCCGCCGCGGTCACGCTGGTACATGCCGAGGCATTGATCTCGGACTGATTTGGCTCCATTTCATGCTGGCTGAGGCCCTGATCTCCTGGTATGCTTCGCGCCCTTAAACGCCGAGACCGGTTTTCTTGACTTCGGCAGCCCATTAAATTTTCCGAAACGGGCCCTTAACGGCTGGCCCAACCTGTGAGACAACGGATATGACTGATCTAAATCTATATCGAAATATCGGTATTTTTGCCCACGTTGATGCGGGTAAAACCACGACCACTGAGCGAATACTCAAGCTCACCGGCAAAATTCACAAAATCGGCGAAGTGCACGATGGCGCTGCTACAACTGATTTCATGGATCAGGAGCAAGAGCGTGGCATCACGATTCAGTCTGCTGCGACGAGTTGCGCCTGGAACAACCATCGCTTGAACATAATCGATACCCCGGGCCACGTTGATTTCACCATCGAAGTCTATCGTTCACTTAAAGTGCTCGACGGCGGTATCGGTGTCTTTTGCGGGTCTGGCGGCGTTGAGCCGCAGTCTGAGACAAATTGGCGGTATGCCAACGACTCGCGCGTTGCCCGCATTATTTTCGTCAATAAGCTCGATCGCTTAGGCGCAGATTTCTATCGCGTCGTCGCTCAGATCAAAGATATTCTGGGTGCCAAGCCGCTGGTTATGACGTTGCCGATTGGCACTGAAGACGATTTCAAGGGCGTTGTAGACTTGCTCACGCGCAAAGCGTGGGTTTGGGACGAATCCGGAGATCCTACCAATTACACAATTGAAGATGTGCCTGCGGATATGGCCGACAAGGTTGAGGAATACCGGGAGGCGCTGATAGAAACGGCATTAGAGCACGATGACGCACTCCTCGAGGCTTACCTGGATGGCAACGAACCTTCAGTTGAAGACGTTAAGCGCTGTGTCCGCACCGGCACTATCAAGCTGGACTTTTTCCCCACTTACTGTGGTTCGGCATTCAAAAACAAGGGCATTCAGCTTGTGCTGAACGCGGTTGTGGATTACTTGCCGAATCCCACTGAGGTCGAGCCTCAGCCGGAAATTGATCTGGAAGGCAATGAGACGGGTGGCAAAGCGATCGTTGACCCGGCAAAACCGCTGCGTGCTTTGGCATTCAAGATTATGGATGACCGTTTCGGCGCATTGACGTTTACGCGCATCTATTCCGGCAGGTTGAAAAAAGGCGATACCGTACTCAATACGTTTACCGGCAAGACCGAACGAATTGGCCGGATTGTGGAAATGCACGCCGATTCGCGCCAAGAACTAGAATCCGCTCAAGCCGGTGACATCGTTGCACTGCTTGGCATGAAGCAAACGCGTACCGGCCACACTTTGGCAGATCCTAAGAATCCGGCGACATTGGAGCCGATGGTATTTCCTGAGCCGGTCATATCCATTGCGATTTCGCCGAAAGACAAGGCTGGCAACGAGAAGATGGGCGTTGCCCTGAACAAGATGGTGCAAGAAGATCCGTCATTCCGAGTCATGACCGACGAGGAATCCGGAGAAACCATCATCATGGGAATGGGTGAGCTCCATCTCGACATCAAAGTAGATATTCTCAAGCGTACGCATGGCGTTGAAGTCAATGTCGGCAAGCCGCAGGTGGCCTATCGTGAGACGATCACGATACCCATCAACGACAGCTATACCCATAAGAAGCAGACGGGCGGCTCGGGTCAATTCGCTAAGATCGATTACCAAGTTGAGCCCGGCGAAGCTAACAGCGGTTACGTTTTTGAGTCGAAGGTTACCGGTGGTAATGTCCCGCGTGAATACTGGTCAGCTATTGAAAAAGGCTTCGGCGACAGCATGCAAGAAGGCACGCTGGCTGGGTTCCCGCTGCTCGATGTGAAGTTCACGCTACTCGACGGCGCATTCCATGCCGTTGACTCTTCTGCCATGGCTTTTGAGATTGCAACACGAGCTGCGTATCGACAGACTGTGCCGAAAGCTGGGCCACAGTTGCTCGAGCCAATAATGAAGGTCGATGTCTTTACGCCTGAAGATCATGTTGGTGATGTCATCGGCGACTTGAACCGTCGTCGCGGCATGATCAAATCGCAGAACGCCGGTGCGACCAGTGTGCGCATAACTGCCGATGCGCCTTTGAGTGATATGTTTGGGTACATTGGCGATCTTCGCACGATGACTTCCGGACGCGGGCAGTTCACGATGGAATTCTCTCATTATGCGCCGTGCCCGAAGAATGTTGCAGAAGCGGTAATTGCAGAGACGCAAGAACGCAAGAAGGCGGCTGCCGGCTAACGTCACGTTGTCGGTTGCTGTGTTTCACAGCAACCGACAACCTTGCACTCGTCGCTCCTGCTCATTGCTCGTGCGCTGCAACATGGCTATTGAAAGTGAAAATTTTCTCGACACTTTCAAGCTTAACGGCCTAAATATTTTCCACCAATACTCTCCGAGCAGAACTGTTCTTGTGACAGATCTCTCATTTTAGCTGCGCTAAATGAGGGCTGTTTAACAGCATTTGCAACATGTTAAATGGCCCGCAACTTGCTTTCTTATTGCTAATTAAAACAATAAGAATCGAGTTGAAATGCTGTTACGCGTGTTAGGCCTCGTCCCTCTGGTTCTGCAGGTGACAACTAGTACAACGGCTACGGCTTCTGCGTTAGCGACGACAAAAGCAACAATAGCGCATGCTGGCAGTGCCGCAGCTCTTTACGATCGGGCGGATCAGGGGAAAGCACTTTGGGTGGGCAACGGGCGGCCAACGGAATTCGCGCGCGAAGCCTTAAGTGCAATTGCCACGGCTGCAAGCCATGGTCTCGACGAGGCAGATTACCCGATGAATCGCCTCGTCGCTCTTCACGAGAGTATTGCTCAGGGCAGCCAGGAATACGTCACTGAGTTTGAATCAGAACTTGGTGAAGCTTTCACTCGATTTATCGTTGAGATGCGTTCAGGAATTCCGCGGTCAAGCTCCCGTATGCAGCGGGAACGCGGTCGTGCAGTGCTAGACGCAGTGTATGCGGGCGGTCCACAGGCACTTTACGAACTTGTCGTGCCGCGTCATCAGCAATATGCGGCGCTGCAGCAAGCTTTGCGACACTATCGAGATGAAACACGTCACAACGACACCGCCGTCATCGAAGCTGGGCCTACGCTAAAGCTCGGCGTTGTGGGTCCACGTGTGGGGCAATTGCGGAATCGCCTGTTAGCGAATGGCGAGTTCGCTTACCAGCATGCTGAAAGCAGTGAGTTTGATGCTGTGCTGGAACAAGCTGTCATCGATTATCAGACCCTGCACGGACTCGATCCAGACGGCGCCGTTGGCCCTCAGACCTGGCGTCACTTAAACATGAGCGTCGCAGAAAAGATTGCTAGATTGAAAGTGACTCTGGCCAAGTGGCGTGAGCTGCCAGCGGATCTCGGCCGGGATTATGTTCAAGTTAATATTCCCGAATACCGGATGCAATTGGTCCGCGGCCGCGAAGAAACGCTGTCTATGCGCGTCGTGGTAGGCTCACGCAGCAATCCAACCCCAGAGCTCAATAATGCTATCGAGCATGTTGTATTTAACCCGTTCTGGCACGTTCCAAAGAGTATCGCCGTCGATGAACTGCTGCCGGAGATTCGGAAAAACCCGGCTTATCTGCAAAGAAATGGCTACGATATTGTTGCGGACGGCCAACTGGTTGCCCATGAAACTGTCGACTGGAATGCCGTCAGTAGCGACAGCTTGCCGTTTCGTTTTCGCCAACGGCCGGGCGCCAATAATGCACTTGGAGCGGTGAAATTCCTGTTTCCGAATCCCCAGAATATCTATTTGCACGATAGTCCATCGACCCATCTGTATGCGCGTTCGACGCGGGCCTTTAGTCACGGCTGTATTCGTTTAGAATACCCGGAACAACTTGCCGTGGCCCTGCTAGAGATACAAGAAGAATGGACAAAAGAGCGCATCGAATCGACAATCAGTGGCGGCAAGCGTCGCCAAGTGAATTTGGCGGAGCCCGTGCCCGTCTATCTGACATACCATGCGGTAAAAGTAACCGACACTGGCGAAGTGGCATTTTTCAACGATATCTATGGCCGCGACGCGCGGCGCGTTGCCCGACTGCTCTAAAGACAGAATTCTCCTTTGCGCCGCTTAGTCCGGCTGTTCGCGCTGAGTTCGTCTGATGCGCGCCTTATTCCTTTCTGCTGTTGCAAACATCATTGCGATCACCGTTGCGTATTCAGGCGAATTGGTCGTTGGTTTTCAAGATCGACAAGTCAGTGAGTCCGGCTATGCTGTGTTTGTATTGCCTGGGGAAGCTGTCGAGTTCGAGCTGCGCTCGGCGGGCTCTGCTCGGTTCGCGGCCAGCGTTGGTGAGGTGGAAGCCACCAGTGACTCCAGTTGGCGGTGGGTGGCGCCGAGCGAGTCCGGCAGCTTTGGATCCTTGAGTATTTCTGCGCTGTCAGGAACTGCGACACTGCAGCTGAATGTGTTTGTGCTGATTCCGGCCAGCGAGATGCAAAACGGACGTGTCGGAGACTTTCGCATCGACAATTATCCATCGGGATCCCCGCGGCCGGATGTTAGTACCTATCTTCCCCCGCTTGGCTTTGTGGAAGTAACGGAAGCTAATCGCGATATTAATATCTCGCCGCATTTTCAGATTGGTCAGTTCGTCTCCAAGCAAGAAGGGGATTGGCCAAAATATGTGGCGCCTGGGCCTAAACTGTATGAGAAGCTCGAGCAGCTTTTGTATGCGGTGCGAGACCAGGGGTTCGCCGCAGAAACCTTGCATATCATGAGCGGCTATCGCACCCCTTATTACAACCGAGCGATTGGTAACGTGCAGTTCAGCCGCCATATATATGGCGACGCGGCGGACGTGTTCGTCGATATCGATAATGATGTGTACATGGATGACCTGAATCGCGACGGAGTCATCAACGTCACCGATGCAGCCACAATGGCAAAGTGGCTGGAGAGTATCAGTGACGATCCGGCACTGGAGCCTTTGGAAGGCGGCTTGGGTGTGTACGATTCGACGCAATACCACGGGCCATTCATTCATGTAGATTCTCGCGGCCACGTTGCCCGTTGGGGACTTCGCGAGTTTTAGCCTGCCAGGTGCAGCTGCTGGGGAACTTTGATTTTTCACGAACGTCTCAGCTGGGACGCCACTACGCAACATGGTAGTCATGCCTATTTTTTGCGGTAGGAATATTTGATGACAGGCAGTGTGCGCATCGGTGTGTTAGCGCTGGCGTTTCTGAGCGTATCGGTGTTCGCACAAGATCGCGACGGCGATCAAGCACTGAAGCGTATTCGCGTTAGCAGAACCCCAACGCCACCGATTATCGATGGCGAACTGGACGAAGCTGTCTGGCAGCTGGCAGAGGTGGTAACAGACTTTCATCAAATTCGCCCAGGCGACGGCGCAGAACCGTCTGAACCCACCGAGCTATATTTGCTGTACGACGATGACGCTATCTATATCGGCGCACGGATGTTCGACAGCAACCCTGAATTAATTGCTGCGCCGACTATTCGGCATGGACAAGGCTTGGGCAGCGACGATCGTTTAGTTGTCATCATCGACCCCTTCAACACACGCCGGGCCGGTTATCGTTTCGAAACGAATGCAAACGCAATCCGTCATGATGCCCTTTATCAAAACGTCAGCTCGTTTCAGTCGGATTGGACAGTCATTTGGGACACGGCCGCAGCAATCAATGGTGACGGCTGGATTGCCGAATTGGAGATTCCATTCAAGACTCTTCCGTTTGACCCGGAAATCGACACTTGGGGGTTCAATTTCGGCCGCGGTATTCGGCGTCGTGGCGAAGAAATGGCTTGGGTATCGCGAAATCGCACGTACAACCCCAGTATCGTGGGCCTAATCACTGGTCTCACCGGCATGGATCAAGGCAAAGGCCTGGACATCGTGCCGTCGATGGCGATCACTAATCAGCGTATTTTCAGCGGTGCAGATAACTCGTTTCCCGACTATAGCGATAGCAACGCCGAGCCGTCGCTGGATGTTTTCTACCGACTGACGCCATCCTTAAATGCCGCTCTAACGCTCAATACGGATTTCTCGGCCACTGAAGTCGATAACCGGCAAGTAAACCTCACGCGGTTCAATCTCTTTTTTCCGGAGAAGCGCGATTTCTTTTTGAACGACGCAGACCTATTTCAGTTCGGCAACATC
>JAHEEO010000014.1:0-13021 GCA_024640665.1 Rhodospirillales bacterium
CCGGTCCGATCAAGCCATGAATCAAGAAGATCGTGACGCGGCTTTGCTGTATGCGACCAGAGCCCTGACAGGCGACGAAAGTGACGCGCTGAGCGTGATCGCCGATCTAACCGGCGACGACTACAGTCGGTTGGAAGCCACCGTGCATCTAGCCGAGCCACCGGCGGCGTGGATATCAAACCCGGACAACACGGCTATATCGGTAATTGGAGCTGCCAGCACAGCGCGGTCAATCATGTGGGGCGAGAGTGCCGGGCCGCTCGCGAGTAATTCCGGAACGCAACTTACCGCGTTGCAGTATGTGCCATTCATTCGCGAGCTTAGTGTCGACAGCGAGGGTTCGGCGGGTCGCTTTGAATTGACGCTCGTCGTCGATCACCGCTCAGCCACGGATTTGACTGTCACCTTGGCTGCACCGAGCGGTGCTGCGGTTACGGTGCCGCTGAACGAAGAGTTCCGCAACGCTGATGGGTTTGTATTGAATGCAAACGCGCTTGATTTGCTTGCCGACGAGCGCAGGCAAGGCGTTTGGCGGCTGACGATTGTCGATGCGCAGGCAGACAATGCCGGCGCTTTGCATCGATGGTCGCTTGAATTTGGCGATTCCGTGGAGACGTGGTTGGGTGCGCCTATCAGCGGCGTTGCTATCCCCGATCCTGTGCGTACAGACGAGGTGACCATCGATGTGGGTCGCGATGGTCGTTTAGCCGTTGCGCGGCCGGCGCTGGCCGATGTGTCGGGGTCTCTGGCCATCTGGGATCTGCAAACAGGCCAATTGCAGCACGATTTGCGGCTAGATCTGCATCCTGAGCATGTTGTATTCAGTGCGACTGGTGAGGATCTGCTGGTCGTAGCGGGTAACGAACTCGTGATCTGGAAAACAGCAACGGGGCTGCCGACAACACGCATTCAAACGCAAACCCAGTTTCTCTTGCCGCCCGCGGTCAGCTTGGAAGGCGCGTATGTTGCTATTGCCGAGCGTGTCGATGCAGCTGCATCGTTATTCAGCTTGATTAGAATCGCCGACGGTGCGCTTGTGGCGAGCGTCGATGGCGTCGATCAGGTCACTGCCTGGGTGTTAGGTCCAGAAGCGCGTTATCTCGCTTTGCTCAACCCGAGTCGCGAAATCGATATCGTAGATCCGCGCCGTGGTGCGATCATTGCGGAGTTTGAGCTTGATCGCCCGCCAGCTCGCATTGTGCCGGTCGCTGGCGATGATGCGCTCGTCAGCGTTGATGTTAGCGGTGACGTACGGGTTTGGCGCTTCGCAGCTACGCCGGATGGACTGGAACTGCAAGACAACTGGTTTATGGGTAACACGGCCAACCCCGCGAGTCTCCGGGTTGCTGCGGCTGCGCCGACGGTGGCGTTTGTTGCACGCGCGGACGGGGTCGTGGTTCACGATCTCACCCGGCAACGTGAGTCTCTGATTTTTCGCGTCGGTGAGACTGGTGCAAGTATCAGTCTGCAGCTGAGTGATAACGGTGAAGCCTTGTTGACGGGTTCCGGAGCCACGGTTCGCTATTGGAGCCTGACTGCGCGCAGACTCGTCAGTTCGCCATCATTAGACTTGTCTGCGATGTCGATCGGCGCTCAGGGCCGTTTCGCCGCGCTCGGATTTAGAGACGGATTCATCCGCGCCGAAAGCCTGACATTACTGGACGCGGAAGCGGAGCGCGCTGCCGCGGAGGGCATCGATTTCATCGGTCACAGGGGCGCGGTGACTGCAGTGGCACTCAATATCGAACAGAATCTCATCGCAAGCGGCGGCAGCGACGGTAATGCGCGTTTATGGAACCTGGCGACTTTGAGTCCAGCCGATGTCGTATTGCGCCACGCCGAAGGTCCTATCGACGCGGTCGCACTGAGTCTGGATGGCCGTTGGCTGCTGACGGCGGCCGCAAGCGAGGCTTCACTGTGGCAGATACCCGAGGGCGAGCGCGTCGTCGCTTATTCGGTTAACGAACGGGCGACCAGCGTTGGTTTCGCGCGTGACTCAGCGACATTCGCAGTGGGTGATGTGGCCGGCAATATTTTCGTGGCCAAGATTGGCGCGGCCGAGCCCGAGCTTACCGCGCGCGCAGATAGCGCAATCACGTCATTGGTATTCGAGCCATCCGGACATTATGTCGCATCCGGTGATGCGCTCGGTCACTTGCGCTTCTGGCCGCTGACTGCGCAATACGAGGTGCCAGCTCCGTTAACGTTCCGCCAAGGCGTGCGCTGGATATCGTTCGATTCGTCCGGGCGTCGACTTTATGTTCAAACGGAGCAATGGCTGCATAACATTCGCTTGGACGAAAACATTGCGATTGAGCAATCGCGTTTATTACCGGCGGGTCTTGCTGCAGGCGCTGCAGCTACTGGCGAAGCGAGCTGGAGGCTGATCGGCGGGCTCGATGTCGGCAGAGTTGCCGTTGCCGATGTGCGCTTCGAACCGGGTGCGGCACCACCAGCAGATGTAGTTTCTGCCGGACGCTTCAAGCGTGACTGGGGCACCGTTCTCGGTTTAATTCTCGATGCTGACGGGAATGCTATTCCCGTGATCCGCTAGGCACAAAACTCTACGTATTCTGTGAACCAAGGACGCGGCAAATGCCGCGTTAACCGGTATCTTGAGCGTTCGGCCTCAGGGTCTTAGCTGAGCATGAGAGCTATTGATGGCACTTATTTCCAAAACGACATGGGTGAAATACCAAGCCGCCATTGGCGGCGGCATGGTGTTGTTGTTATTGGCAGCTTGCGAGGAACCTAATCCGACGAGTTATGCGGAATTCATGGAAGATAGTATTGCCAGGGACGGCACTCTCATACGATGTAACTTGGACCGCGAAAATACTACTAACGATATCGAATGCGCCAATGCTCGACGCGCAGCCGCAACGATTGCTTTGCGCGAAGAGCGGGAACGTCGCGAAATGTTTGAGCAGGAATCCGAGCGAAAACTGGCGGTTCTTCGCGCCGAAGTAGAACGCGAGCGTGCCGCTGCCCGTGAAGCGCAAGCCCTTGCTGCAGCCGCGGCTAAAGCGGCTTACGACGCTCAGTGGGAAGGGCAATCGGATCAGCCTATCGGTGTTGACGGCTTGCCGATCAGCGCAGACATCGTGCCAAGCGATGCTGCTGCGGCGCTGAATAATATCGAGGCTGTTCCAGCAAGCACAGACCAAGCCGTTGGATTGCCAGCTGCCGACAACGGGGTGCCGCAGTCAGTATCGCCCCCGGTGGTTCAATGAGCCTCAACGCCTGAATATCTGCTGCTCAGCGCACGCTTGCGTGCATTAGTTACCGTCTTCCAATGGGAAGGTCCGCGCCGGCGAATCCAAATCAGAGTCCTGCGGTTGTCGTATCGAGTCATTCAGCGGTTCGAGGCTCAATAAGAAGCGGCGCGCACTGCTAGGTGACGTAGTAGATTGTTCGGCCAAGGCCGCGGCGCTGCCAGCGGAATAGAGTTGATCATTCGCCTTTCGATCTATGCCGAGCCGCGTGCCTTCGAACGAGGCTCCGGCGAAGAGACCCTGGCTCTTGATATAGATATAGACTTCCGATTTGAAAAGGACCACTGCAGTTGTGCGTCGGCCGACCGGGCCTGCAATCGCTGTTGCGTCTCCGCCCAGCGTAAAGCGGCCATTGGCAATGTTTTCTACGGACGCTTCGTTCGCAAAGATCAGAATGATATCGGCCGTCTCTGCGCCGATCTGCCAGCCGATGCTGCCACCGGTAAGTTGAATGAACGCGGGATTGCTCCAGGCGCCATCGGGCGTTTTGACGACCATGACGCCCTTACCGCGGCGTCCACCGATGAAAAACCCTGCCCGAACCACGTTAGGGAGTACGGCAATTCCGTAGGCTCGTTCAATCACATCGGCAGGCAGAGATTCATCGGCAAGGAATTTCGCAACAGTTGTGCCGGCTTCAGCCAAGCGCTGATCCAGATGCGGTTGGGCAAACGCAAGCGTTGTCCAAAACGATAGAGCGATGAGCGTCAGTTTCTTCATGAGTGCCATTCTAAGCGTGTGCGCCGATTTTTCCGACCGATAACGGTGGCGTCGGGATATTCAAGGTTGCGGCAATGGCTCGAAATAGCTCGAGCTCTTCGGCGCGAATCTCGCTGTCGTAGCTAATGGCAGTGAAGACAGCGCGCAACAGCGCTCGCTTGATTCGCTGCGGTTGGTGCCGAATCGACTCGACGGCACTTTCCAGCGTGATCAAGTAGTCACCATTACTCGGTTCGACCGTGGCAAATTGCTGGTTGATTCCGCGTATGGCCAATGCCTGCATTCCGCTCTTATAAGCGGCAATTGCAGCTTGCGTGTCACTGTGCCCAAAGCTCGCAACCGCCCGGATCAAATGGTTGCAGGCATCGCGCGGTGGGAGTTTTGAGACTCGAACCTTCCGTTCCAGCCGCGAGCTGGCTCGATCTCCGAGATAAGCACTTAGTACGTGGGGCAGTACGAAGTTGAATAGTTCGTAGCTTTCACGCGTTTGTCCAAGTTCATCCAGCAGGTCGAGCAGGAAGTTAATTTGTTCGTCTGGGCGTTGCTTGAGCGCTGGCATGCTCAGTTCAAGAAGCGGTAGTCGAGATTGCACATCGAGTTCGGAAATCTCGGCATGCATTCGCGTACAAATGAGTGACCGCTGTCTGCCGAGGCGTTGCTCGATAAACATCAATTGGCGCATTGCGGTATCAGGGTTCGGCGAGCACGCTAACGCAAGGACCAAGAGAATACTCAATTCATGAGAATGTGCCGCATCATACAAGTCCGCGGGCAACGCAGCACGCAGAGTATTGCCAATATCGCCAGATTCGATTTGTCCAACTTTTTCGAGCACGGATTCAGGTTCAATACTCGATGTTGTGGTGCTGGAGAATTGTCGGACGCCCGCATTGTTATCGTCATGCATGCGTGGAGGTAACGGTAACGGGCCGGCGGACATTTCAAAGTCGTTCGGATCAAAGCTGGGGTCTAAAGCAAGTATGCGCTCGGTGATTGGCGGGTGGGTTGCAAACCAGCCTCTGAAAGCTTTCGATCCTGAGCCGAACAGCATGTGGGCAACTTCTTCGCTATCGGTTGCCGAGAGGTTGGCGGTATAACCGCCGATCTTCTTCAGGGCGCCTGCTAGCGCATCGGGCTCACGGGTGAACTGTACGGCGGATGCATCTGCTAACACTTCGCGCTGCCGTGACACAGCGGCTTTTATCAGTCTGCTGAAAAATATTCCGATAGAGCCGATAACGGCCAGGGCCAAGCCCAGCGCGATGGCAGCAGAGCCGCTGTTGTTACGAGATCGGCGAGTCAGTCTTGCCGAACGAAGCATCCATCTGCCGGCGAGCGCCAGCACTAGAATGCCGAAGCTAAATCCCATGAGTCTTTGATTGAGCCGCATGTCGCCATTGAGAATGTGACTGAACTCATGCGCGATGACACCTTGTAGTTCGGCTCTGTTTAGACGTTCAAGCGCGCCCCGTGTTACCGCGACGGCGGCATCTGCCTGGCTTAAACCAGCGGCGAAGGCGTTGATACCCGATTCTGCTTCTAGCACAAAGATATCCGGAACCGGAATGCCCGAAGCGATCGACATTTCTTCAACGATGTTGATTAGGCGTCGATGCAGCGGATCTGTTGCTTCTGGCTGAATCTCTGTGCCGCCCAGCATGCGTGCCACTCGTGACCCGCCTTTGGACAGCGTTGCGGATCGATACATGCTGGCAGCGAGCATAATCAGCATCACAGCAACCATAGTGGCAAAAAACGGACCGAGGCCGCCGCTTTGCCCTGTACCGATAGTTGTGCTCAAAAAGGCTTCGTCTAACGGTGGCAAAAATTCGAATACGAAACCGACGGCAACTGCCGTGAACAAGGCTATGCACAGGAACGCCAGAGAAAACAGCACCACGAGGTACTTCGTCGTGCGCCGGGACCGTTCCTGGCGAGCGAAAAAATCCACGTCGTTGCCGGCTACCTATGCGCTAAAGGAAACTTCCGGTACGTTGCGCTTCACTTCATCGCCGATATCAAGAAACTCTGCTAGAACAAAGCCAAAGTTGTTTGCGATTAGGTTACTCGGAAAGTTCTCGCACGCATTGTTGTATCCCATAACGGCATCATTAAATGCTTGTCGAGCGAATGCGACTTTGTTTTCTGTAGATGAGAGCTCTTCCTGGAACTGAATCATGTTCTCGTTAGCCTTCAAATCCGGATAACTCTCTGCAAGTGCAAATAGCCGTCCGAGAGTGCCGCCGAGCGTTGCTTCCGCGGCGGCGAGATTCTTTATGGCGTCCGGGTCTGATGGATTTGCAGCGGCATCTTTTAGGCCCGACACGGCGGCATTGCGTGCATTAATGACGGCCTCTAACGTAGATTTCTCATGGCTCATATAGCCTTTGACCGCTTCTATAAGGTTGGGAATGAGGTCGTAGCGCCTAGTAAGCTGTACATCGATTTGTGAGAAAGCGTTACCTACTCGGTTGCGCAGATTCACCAGGTTGTTGTACATCATGACTGCCCAGCCGATGATGACGGCAATGATTCCCAATACGACGAGCATAGTCATGAAATTTCTCCTTCGGCGAACAGTAGCCGTCAGCATACGCTGCCGATGTAGATTTCGGCAATCGCGATTCGAAGTTTTGGCGTGCGTGCTACTGTCGACGGGCGCGTTTTCGCAGAGCTTGCAGGCACAGTGGCATGGTCAGAGAATCGATCTGATGGGCACTAGTGTATCGGTCGAATTGTGGCATGAAGATGCCGCAATGGGCGCTGCACTGGTGACGGCCGTATTGGATGAATACCGTCGCATCGATGCGCTCATGAGCACTTATAAAGACGCTAGCGAAATATCAAAAGTAAACGCCTGGGGTTCTGCCATGCCGGTGAAGATCGGGCCGGAACTCTTCAATCTCGTGGAGCGGGCTCTGACATTGTCGCAACGCAGTGGGGGCTCGTTTGATATTAGTTATGAAAGCGTTGGCTATATGTACGATTTTCGCGAGCGGCACCGACCGACATCCGATCAAATCAAGCAGCGGCTCGATGCGGTCGACTACAGGGCCATTCGCTTAGACGCGACTGCTTCGACCATTGCTTTTGACCTGCCGGATATGCGAATCAATCTTGGCGGGATTGCGAAAGGCTACGCCATTGAGAGAGCAGCGTCGATTTTGCGCGACGCAGGCATCGAGTATGCGTTGCTCAATGCTGGCGGCGACACACGAGTCATTGGTGACCGACGCGGACAACCTTGGATGGTCGGCATTCGTCATCCACGTGCCGCCGACGATATCGTCACCCGCATTCCCCTGGTCGATGAAGCGATCTCGACATCAGGTGATTATGAGCGGTTCTTCGATGAAGATGGCGCTCGCTATCATCATATTATTAATCCGAGTACGGGGCAGCCAACTGCAGAGTTGATGAGCGTCACGGTCATTGGGCCCGATGCCGTCTTGACCGACGGGCTGTCCACGACGCTGTTTGTGCTTGGTATGGAGATGGGGCTGAAGTTGATCGAGTCGTTCGACGGCTATGAAGCCATTATCGTGAATCGTTCCGGAGCGCTGTCGTTTTCGAGCGGTCTTGCCGAGCCGCAGTAACGCAGAAGCGGTGTGCAGAGATTCAGGCGCTCGTTTCGCCACGCGCGCGCCGCAACGAGGTGACCTTGCTGGGCTGCTCATCTGCAAAGAGGCGGCGCATTTTCATCGCTGCTCTAAATTTCGCTGCGCGCACGTGACACTGGTATAAGACGTCTTTCATAATTTCAAGAAGCACCGCCGATTGCCCAGCGTCGATCTTGGGCATTGATGCGCTGGAATCGAATAACACGTGCTTGAATGTGGCTGCGGTTGCGTCGTCAATTTCGCCAATTTGAATAATTTCCGCGAATGCGTTCTTCCAGCGACTTTGGCCCGGCTCCGGTAAATGTACGATTGATGCTGCGACCGTTCGTCTGCACATTGATGCAAATGCGTTGTGCAGATCGCCGGAATAACACTCCAGCGCTTCGTTGAACAGCTCGCGCACTTCGACGGGCAAGTAAGTGAACGCGAAGCGTTCTTTGGGCCGTTCTATTTCGACAACGCCGCCCGACAATTCAACACGATCGGCACTAATGGATCGCACCAGTGCCTTGCCAAAGCGCGGCTCGCCGCACGCGGAACACTGAAACCCGAGGGCCACGTGGCTGGGCGCGGTTTCTGTCAGCGTTTTGAATTTTGGCGTGGAGACCGGCAGCATTTGTGCATGCGCGCCACAATGCGGGCACTCACGCACCGGTGGCGCGGTTTGCTCGAAGCGATCATCTTTGTGGATATAAGCTGACATCGTGTGGGTGCTTTTTTAGTCAGTCTAATCCTAACTGCTGCAAGGCGCAGCACAAAATGCCGCGGCCTGCGGCAATTACTGGTATCAGCTGGCCAGTCGGCGGTATTTGATCCGCTGGGGTCGATCTGCTCCGTCACCTTTACGGCGCTTCAGATCCGCAGCGTAGTCGGCATAGTTACCTTCGAAATATACGACCTCGCTGTTGCCTTCAAATGCCAATATATGTGTCGCAATGCGGTCCAGGAACCATCGATCATGCGAAATGACGACGGCACTGCCCGGAAAGTTCAATAGCGCCTCTTCCAGTGCGCGCAGGGTTTCCACGTCGAGATCATTGGTCGGCTCATCGAGCAACAGCACGTTGCCGCCTGAGCGGAGAAGTTTCGCTAAATGCACGCGGTTACGCTCGCCACCGGAAAGCAGGCCGACCTTCTTCTGTTGCTCCGAGCCCCGAAAATTGAAGTGTCCTACATAGGCACGTGACGGAGTTTCGTAGCTCCCAATGCGCAGCATATCCTGACCTTCGCTGATTTCTTCCCAGACGGATTTATCATCGTTGAGGCTTTCGCGTGATTGGTCGACATAGGCCAGTTCGACCGACTGACCGATGCGGATTTCTCCGCTGCTGGGAGTCTCCGTTCCAACCATCATTTTGAACAATGTAGTCTTGCCTGCGCCATTGGGCCCGATCACCCCGACAATACCGCCCGGGGGAAGGCTGAACGATAGATCTTCGAAAAGTACCCGGTCGCCGAACGCCTTACTCAAGCCTTCGACTTCGATCACCTGGTCACCGAGCCTGGGTCCTGGCGGGATGTATATTTCATTTGTTTCGTTACGGGTCTGAAAGTCTTTTGAGTTCAGTTCGTCGAATCGTTGCAGTCGTGCCTTGGATTTCGCCTGCCGAGCTTTAGGATTGGAGCGCACCCATTCGAGTTCGGTCTGGATTGCGCGCTGCCGAGAGGCTTCTTGCTTTTCTTCAAGCTGGAGACGTTGCTCCTTCTGGCTCAGCCAGCTCGTGTAATTGCCTTCCCAGGGAATGCCGTGACCGCGATCCAGTTCCAGAATCCAGCCGGCAACATTGTCCAAGAAGTATCGATCGTGCGTAACCGCAACCACGGTGCCGTCAAATTCAGCCAGGAATCGTTCGATCCAAGCCACTGACTCTGCATCAAGATGGTTGGTAGGCTCGTCGAGCAGCAACATATCCGGTTCGGATAACAGGAGCCGGCAAAGCGCGACGCGCCGCCGCTCCCCGCCTGACAGTTTGTCGATTGTTGCGTCCCATTCGGGAAGGCGTAGCGCATCCGCCGCGATCTCGAGCTTGCGCTCGACTTCCCAGCCGCCTACTGCATCGATAGCGTCCTGCAACTTGCCCTGTTCTTCCAGCAATTGTGTCATTTCGTCGGTTTCGAGTGGTTCGGCAAACCGATCGCTGATGGCGTTGAATCGTGCGACCAAATCGAACGTCTCGGCCATGCCTTGCTCGACGATTTCGCGAACGCTGGCTTTGGCGTCGAGCTCGGGCTCTTGGGCAAGATAGCCAACCCTAATGCCGGCTTGAGGCCGCGCTTCGCCTTCAAAATCCTGGTCGACACCGGCCATAATCCGCAACAGGGTCGACTTGCCTGAACCGTTGAGTCCGAGTACACCGATTTTTGCGCCGGGAAAAAAACTTAAGCTGATATCGCGCAGAATATGGCGCTTTGGCGGAACGACTTTGGCAAGTCGGTTCGTGGTATAGATGTACTGTGCCATGGTATTGCCCGCTCGAAAGGGCACGAATTATTCATGAACCAATCGCGATTGAAAACAACTGATTTACATTCCAGGGCTATTAGCGATGGCTAATGCCAGCGGCGTAATCCTCTGTGCGGGCCCAGAGATTGCGGCCTACGGCTTCCCCGGAGGCCATCCGTTTGGTCAAGACCGGCACGCTGCGTTCATGGCCGAATTAGAGCGCTCGCCAGCCGTTGCTGCGCTGATTCGGATGTCGCCGGTCAACGCTTCCCGGGAACAGCTCGAGTGGTTCCACACTTCGGAATATGTAAGCCGTGTGGAGGCCATGTCGTTGATCGGCGAAGGTTATCTCGATGGCGGGGATACACCTGCTTTCGAGGGGGTCTTCGAGGCTGCGAGTGCCGTGGCCGGCGCTACGCTCGGAGTGTTGTCGCGCGTTATCGAGGGCCCAGTGCCGCGCGCTTTTGTGCCGATCGCCGGACTCCATCACGCTCGCCGCGATGGCGCCGCCGGTTTTTGTGTATTCAACGATTGCGGAATTGCGATCGAGGCCGCACGGCGGGCGCACGGATTGACCCGGGTTGCCTATGTCGATATTGATGCGCACCACGGCGATGGCGTGTTCTACGCGTTTGAATCTGACCCGGATGTTATTTTTGCGGACCTCCATGAGGATGGCGCATATCTTTATCCGGGTACTGGGCGGCGCGATGAACGCGGGCTTGGCAAAGCCAGCGGCACGAAGCTGAATATTCCGTTACCGCCTGGAGCCGATGACGCCCATTTCATGAAAGCATGGGAAGAAATCGAGGCGTTTGTCGATGCACGCAATCCTGAATTGATCATTCTGCAATGCGGTGCAGACTCTCTGGGCGGTGATCCGATTACGCACTTGGCCTTCACTGAACAGGCACATGCGCATGCAGCGATGCGCTTGCGGAGTCTGGCGGATCGGCACTGCGATGGCCGCCTGATTGCGCTAGGTGGCGGCGGTTACGACCGCCGCAATCTGGCGCGGGCCTGGACTCGCGTCGTGGAGGCGCTCTCATGACGTTGCAGGCATTCGATTCAGCAGTTGACGCTGCTTTGCGTGCGGAGCGCCAGCGTCAGGAGGGCTTCATTGAGCTTATTGCCTCCGAAAACTATGCGAGCCCTCGCGTACTCGAGGTCCAGGGCAGTTGCTTAACGAATAAGTACGCCGACGGCTATCCCGGAGCGCGCACTTACAGCGGTTGCGAGCATGTCGATGTTGTCGAAAATCTGGCTCGCGAGCGTGCCTGCCAACTGTTTGGAGCAGATTTTGCGAATGTTCAACCGTACTCCGGCACGCAAGCCAATGCGGCGGTGTACGCGGCCTTGCTCGAACCCGGCGATACATTATTGGGCATGGCAGCGGCACACGGCGGCCATATTACGCATGGTGACGCGAGCAGCTTTGCAGGGCGCATTTATCGAGCCGTTGCTTACGGTACGAGCCCTTCGTCGGCGCAGATCGACTACGACGAGGTTGCTGCGCTGGCTGAACAGCATCGACCGAAGCTGATAGTTGCCGGTTATTCGGCGTATTCACGCACGCTGGACTGGGCCCGATTCCGCGAGATTGCGGATGCCGTCGGTGCCTACCTACTCGTCGATATGGCCCATGCTGCAGGTTTGATTGCCGCTGGGTTCAGTCCAAACCCGGTGCCCTTTGCTGACGTGTGTACTTCAACTACGCATAAGACTCTGCGGGGGCCACGCGGGGGTCTGATTCTCGGGCGCGGCAATGCGGAAATCGCGCATCGACTCGATGCCGGTATATACCCAGGCACGCAAGGCGGACCCCTGATGCATGTCGTCGCAGCAAAGGCGGTTGCTTTCGGTGAAGCGCTGCGACCCAGTTTCAAGGCTTATCAGGCAAAGGTGATCGCCAACGCGCAGACTTTGGCTGCCGCGCTTGCAGCAAAGGGCTTTGATATCGTGACAGGCGGCACGGACAATCACATGATGCTGGTAGATTTAAGTAACAGGAATATCAGTGCGCGCGACGCAGTGACGGCACTCGAAAACGCACACATTGCAGTGAGCGGCTGGCGACTGCCGGGCGGACTGAAGAATGAGCCTGCGCGCGCCTTGCGCTTGGGCACAGCGGCTGTATCGACGCGCGGATTCGGTCATCGAGAAATGACTGAATTGGCCAGCGATATTAGCCAGGTGCTGGCGGATCCGCGTGGCTCGATTGTGCAGGTGCGCGAGCGCGTTGCGGCAATGTGTTCGGCTTTCCCGGTTTATGGTCCGGGTTCAAGCTGGGAGCATTAGATGCATTGTCCGTTTTGCGGTTTCGTAGATACGAAAGTAATCGATTCGCGACTTGCCGGCGAGGGCAGGCAGGTGCGGCGTCGGCGCGAGTGCCTGAAGTGCGGCGAGCGGTGCACCACGTTCGAGACGCCTGAGCTGGTGATGCCCCGGGTTGTGAAACGCGACGATAGACGCGAGCCCTTCGATCACACGAAACTGCGTAACGGCGTAGTGAGCGCATTGCAGAAACGTCCGGTTGCCAGCGAAGAGATTGAGCGGCTAATTGAACGAGTGACGCATAAACTGCAAAGCGTCGGCGAACGCGAAGTGCAGAGCGGGTTCATTGGTGACCTCGTCATAGAAGAATTGCGCGAATTAGACGAAATTGCATACGTGCGGTTTGCTTCGATTTATCGAAGTTTTCAAGATGTCACGGAGTTTCAGGACGAGATCCACCGCTTAAAACTTTTGTCAAAGCTGGCTGTTGATCGCGATCAATTGTCCTTGTTGCCGGACGACGACTAGTCGGTCATGGGCTCCTTCAAAGTAGATGCTTATGACAGACCAGCTTGATTCGGTGCATATGGCGCGCGCGCTGAGCTTGGCCGAACGCGGTTTATCCAACACGGATCCGAACCCCAGTGTCGGATGCGTCATTGTCCAGGGGGGCGAAATTGTCGGCGAAG